>NZ_CP182226.1:1387363-1687363 GCF_048081595.1 Sulfurimonas sp. ST-27 | reverse complement strand
ACAGAAACTCACCGGATTGGGCAAATGCAGATCTGATATTCTTACAGTCTTCACATGCAGCAGATGCGGGTCACTATTTCCAACAGTCAGCCGGTTTGATTGCTGAAGCGCGCAAACGTGGTGCAAAAATGGTTGTTATTGACCCTAGAATGAGTAACTCAGCGGGTATGGCGGATTTATGGATTCCGTGTTGGCCGGGAACAGAAGCAGCACTTTATCTATATTTGACAAACCGTATTTTAAATGAAAAGAAAAAAGACGGGTCAGATATTGTAAATCATGAATTTGTAAAAGAGTGGGTTAACTGGGACAGACTGATGGCCAACAAAGATTATCTGCAAAAGATGATTGGATACGGATATATCTCTAAAATGCCAAAAGATGACAGTTATGAGTCTTTTATAGAAGTTGCAAAAGAGTTGTACGCTCCGTATACTAAAGAGTTTGTTGTTAAAGAGTGTAAACTCGAAGGTATGGAATATAAACTGGATGAACTGTGGGAGATGTTTGTACCTGCAGGAGCTAAAGTTGCTACATATTTATGGCGTGCAGGACCAATCGGTCACCGTGGTGGCTGGATGAATACACGTGCAGGTTTCTTGCCTCTTGTTTTTGTCGGAGCTATGCGTGGAGATATCGGTGGAGTAGGTATGCACCACTGGCATGAAATTTCAGTTGCAGGAAAAGGTGACAAAGCCACAGTTGCAGGAAAACACCCTGAAAAAACTGATGCATGGAATGAAATTGCATGGCCGCCGGAGTATCCTATTTCAACATATGAGATGGGTTACATGATGCCACAGATTATGATGGATGATGCATGGCATGAGAAATGGACGAAACGCGGACTGAAGATTCCTAAATCTATGGCTGTTTATGTTCCAAGAATGCACAATCCTTTATGGATTAATCCGGATGGATTCAGATGGATAGAAGCACTCAAGCGTGAAGATAAATTTGAATTGTCATTTAACCTCTCTCCTACCTGGTCTGAAACAAACTGGTACTGTGATTATGTACTTCCTGTTGGACTTGCGGGTGAGAGAAACGATCAACAGTCAACGCCTTCAAAACCGGAACAGCGTATAGAATTCCGTCAGGCGGTTCTTCGTGTTGCTGCTGAAAAATCAGGTTGGAAAGCAAAAAGACCGGAACGTGCTACACTTGAAGCACACATGAAATTCGGTCTGGGTGAAGTATGGGAAGAGAGTGAATTCTGGCCAAATCTAATTGTAGATTATGTAGATCCGGATGGTTCATTGGGCATCAGAAAATACTGGGCAAGTAAAAAAGATCCGTCCCGTGCGGTAACTGTTCCTGAGTATTTTGATGCGGCGATGAGTCTTTTACCGAAATTAAAAGCCGAAGCGACAAAACTGTATGCAAAAGAAGAGTTCCCTGTTTACAGCTACATGAGAGATCATGGTGCCTGGACAGAAAAAACTGATGTATACAAGCCTCAGGAAGAAGAACTTGAATTTGACGGAACATATTACCATGCACACGGTCATAAATATTCCAAAGACGAAGTTACCAAGGATGAATTCGGTGCATTATGGGTACAAGACGGAAACTTCAAAAAATCTATCGGTGCTGAAATTGACGGAGAACTTCGTGAAGGTTTCCATACATTGAGTAAAAAGCTTGAATTTTTCTCTGAGTGGTTGGCTGAAGAATGGAAATGGCCGGAGTATGCTATTCCAATTTATCCGAGAAATGATGCAGAGAGCGACAAAATGGTACACCTTGTAACACAGGTTCACCATAAGCACATGAAAGCGGACAATGAATTTGCACTCAATACGATTTATCGTCTGCCGTACAATATTCATACGCGTTCTGTGAACTCTAAACACTTGATGGAGATTTCACAAAACCACAATCCTATTTGGATCTATACAAAAGATGCTGAAAAACTCGGTATCAAACGCGGAGATGCAGTTAAAGTACAAATACAGGATACGCTTACAGGTATTAAAAGCGGTTACTTTATTGCAATGGCTGTGCCAACTGAAGCAACACGTCCTGGTGTTCTTGCATGTTCACACCATGCAGGCCGCTGGAAACTCAAAGACTCTGTAACTATTCCGGGATTTGAGCATCAGCTTGGTATTATGAGTTTGGGTTCTCCTAAATATGAAATGACTGATGACGGAAAAGTCGGAACAATGAAACCGACTGAAGGTATCAAACCGCATCATGCATGGCAGTTTAAAGAGTACAACAAAGATCTTGACAATATCTGGTGGGATGGACTCAGTGGTGCATGGCAAAATGCGGTAGCCCCTTGTCATCCGGATCCTATTGCCGGAAACCACGGCTGGCACCAAAAAGTTATCATTACCAAAGCAGGTGCTGATGACAAAATAGGTGATATTAAAGTGAACTATGAAAACAACTTTAAAGTGTATCAGGCATGGAGAGATCAGTTGACTCGTCCGTTGACTGCGGCAGATAAACTACGCCGTCCATATCATATTAAACGTCCGGTGAAACCAAGCCAAAAGGCTTATGAGTTCAATATAAAAGACGTTTAACAACAAAGGTAAAGCCCACTTCAAGTGTGGCTTTACTATACTTCTAATATAAGAAAATTTCCAAAAGGCACATTTTTAATGAATAATGATTTAAAACAAGAGCAGATTGCAAGAATAAATTTGTATGCACTTATCTCAAGAATAATGATGAGTGAAATTGATGAAGGGCTATTAAAATCAATAGAAGAAGACGAAAATATGCTCTCTTTTTTTCCAACATTCAAAGAATGGAAAAAACGAAAAGAGCTTGATTCAAAAGATTTGATAGAAAGATATCTGAATGTTGATTTTACTAACCTTTTTTTACTCCATCTTATTCCGTATGAATCGTTTTACACGAGAGATGATCAGATGCTTGAAACAGGTGGCGACAATCCTGTACAGGCCATTTTTAATGCTTTTGAATTTAATGTACAGCTTGACAAAGCACGGGTTATGGCTGCTGACCATATAGCGATTGAACTTGAGTTTATGTATGAACTCTGCAGAGCAGAGCTAAAGGCACTTGAAGATGGGAACTCTAAAGTGGCACAGGAGATAGCACAGATTCAGTACGGTTTTATGCGAGACCATATTTTGGAGTGGGCGCCAATGTATCTGTTAAATGTGAAAAGTGAAGCAGGCACGGCTTTTTATTTTGATGCGGCTGATTTGGCTTTGGAGTTCATTATGAGTGACTTTGAATACCTCACAGAATTAAAAAACAGCGGATATAATCACCAAGCATGAGCCTTTTAACTTTAGATGTCAGCAAATGTGTGCATACTTCAAACAAGTTTGCAATATGTGACAAATGTGTGCAGGCATGTCCTGTTCAAACAATTCATCTGGAAAACTCTGCAATCTCTTTTACACCGAGTGAATGTGTTGGATGTGGAGGCTGTAATGCAGTTTGCCCTACTGCAGCATATACACTGGATGATTTTAACCCAATGAATTATATTTTCCAGTTTTTAGAAGATGAAAAGAGTGTGCTTACATGTAAGGACGAAAATTTCCCCTGTATAGCCTCATTGAGTGTTGAAGAGTTATTGAGTGTTGCATTGATATCTTCAGAAAAAATTACTTTGGATGTGGGACCCTGTGCAGAGTGTGAAATAGCAAAAACAAATCTTGCTGTTATAAACAACAGAGCAGAAGAGGTGAATTTCCTGCTTGAAGCGATGCAACAGGAAAAAAGCCTGAATGTTGCAGCATTGAATTTTGAAATAAAAAAAGAAAGTGATACTTTAAGCCGGCGTAAACTGCTCTCAAAAGAGGGTGTCAAAACTGCAATATCCATCAAGCAGCAACTCCAAAATGAAGTTGATGCGAGTGATACGAATGTAAAGACACATACAGTTACAGCAAAAGATATTATGAAAATCAAAGAGAAGAATATACCGGACAGGCGAAGTCTGTTGCTTATGGCTATGAAACGTGCCAAAGTGCCTGAAATGTATCATACGATTTCTGTAGAGGACATCTCATTTATTTCACAAAAGGATCTGGATGAGACTACATGTACCAATTGCCAGATGTGTTACAGAATTTGTCCGACCGGTGCTCTGAGCTCAGATCACAGAGGCAGTAAAATTGATTTTAATCCGCTCGCCTGTGTACAGTGTCACAGCTGTCATGATGTCTGCGAACCGCATTCTCTCACACTGAGAAAAACATTTTCGCTCAGTACTTTTTTTGAACCGAAAATTGAAACCCTGGTGCGTTTTGACATTAAAAGATGTGATGAATGCGGGAACTTTTTTGCCTATCAGGGTGGAGAGAAAATCTGTAACAGATGCAGGATTGAAGAAGAAGAAGCAAAAGAACTATGGGGGATACAATGAGTGAAAGAATGGCAGAAGTCGAGACAATGAATGCTGATGACGGGATCAAAAAAGAGACAAAGCTCTTTGGGCTTATTGCTGAACATGCCAGTCCAAACAGACTGTTTGTTTTACTTAACAAAGAGATAAAAGCAAATAATGCCGATGCCATGATGATACCGATGAATATACGCGAAGATGATTTTTATTATACACTTTCAAATATGAAAAAATCTCATGTCAACGGTGCATATATAGCAGAAGAATATCAGGAGAGTGCAGTAGAACTGCTGGATGAAGCAGATGAATTTGTACAGGTGTATAACAAGTGTGATTTTGTTCTAAGAGACGGTGAGCGACTGATCGGAACGTATCTTGAGAAAAACAATACATTGCTTGGCGAAGATTTAGCAAAAGAAATATTTGAAAAATATATAAGATAGGAAGACAATTATGGATATAAAAGATTTAAATGAATTAAGAAACGAATTTGAAATGATGCAAAAACAGGCAATGCAGGCTGCCTGTGATGACGGAAGCTGTGCAGAAGATGAGTATGAAGACTATCCAGACTATTTAAAGGCCATTTATGCAGAGATTATGCCTCCGGCAAAAAGCGGTATCTATTTTTCAAGATGGGATTTAAAACGCATAGCAGCTGAACTGGGCGAATCTTTTGCCATAGATGTACGTGAGAGAATGTTTAAAAATTTCATGCAGTGGATTGCTACACCCGAAGACATGCAGGCTGTTGTCAATGAATTTAAAAAACACATGGATATGAAATGTGATTTGTATCAAGAATATATGCAAAACTATCCGGCAATGAAAGAGATTTTCGAACCGAAAATTCAAAAAGCGGAAAAAGCAAAAAAATATCTTGACAAAGTCTATATCGAGTTTTTTACTTAAGCTTTTTCAGTATCTCTTTTTTTATTTTTCCGAGATTGAGGGGATGTTTTTTATGAATATCCGCCTCAAGCTTTGCAATCTCCTCATCTAAATCTCTGTTTTGATAATTCATTATTAAGAGCAAGAGCAATTCTTTTGCATCTTTTGCGCGTTTAATATCTGCAAACTCTTCTTCTTGTTTTTTGGTAAAAAATGATTTTTGACTGATTTTTGCGGTGAAAAATCCGGCTAAAAAAATCAGGGTATAGATAAAAAAAGTTTTTATCTGCGCAAAATTTATCCATGCTTCATTTTGTGGGGCATTTGTTTTGTCTAACAAGAGTGCAGGATTTGTTTTTTTTACTTTGACTTTATATGCTTTTGTATGGAGTGTGTAATAGCTGTTTTTGCGCGGGGAATAAACTTCTAACGCAAAAGAGGTGATTGTAAAATTATCTGCCGCGCTGAGGGCATATATATATTCTGTATTGATAATATATCCATTTTCTGTAAGCCTGGAAAGTTTGTCTTTTCTTTTTGAAAATATGCTTACATTTTCAATCTGCGTATTGAGGATATTCAATGCTGTTTCTTTATAACCCGTACCGGAGAGTATATAATGCAGATTGACAATCCCGTACTGGTCAATTTCATCGGTGTCAATTGTAGAGCTGATTTTAAAATCTCCTACCAGGTCAACATGTTTTTTAAATTTTTCTACCTTGAGTGTTAAAGGTTTGAGCGCTATTTTTGTATCATAGGTGCTGATGGCTATACTGTCATCATGGTCATCAACATAACTTTGTTTGACAGCTTTGTCACTGGCGGTGCGAATAATAAAATCAAAATTTACATGCAGTGTTTTTGCTTTGAGTGCAAAGAGAATAAATTTAAAGGTTGTCTTCGTGTTGTGGTAGCCTTTGTCCTGTATGCTTTTTTGTAAAAGTTTTACTTCATAATCAGGGCTTTTTTGCACATTAAAGGAAAAAAACATATGATCACTGTGGTTTTTCTGTTCCGCCTGAAAGGTAATGAGCAGAGGTTCTTTGATGTGGACACTTTTTTTATTGGTTGTAAGTTTGTAGGTTGCCAGCTGGCCTGCACCAAAAAGTGAGACAGTAAAAAGTATAAAAAGCAAAAATATCTTACCAAGGGTGTTTTTCATTTGTATATCCTTTGTTTATGAGTTCATAAGCTCTGTATCCCAGCTTGTATTTTGATTTGTTTTTCTTCTTTACATGTAGAAGATTTTGGTTCTCTTTTTTCTTTTTGCTGTTTTTTCCGCTGCCGCTGCTTTTTTGTGAAGCTTTTTGCTGTGAGTTGGACGATGAGGCACTTTTGTTTGTGCTTTTTTTCTGCATTTGTTTTTTATCGTCTTGCTTTTTGCGCTGCCTGTTGGTTTTTGGAAGCATTTGTCCGAGATTTTTTTCATCCTGAAGTCCCAGTTTATACAGAAGGCTGAGATTGTAAAAAGCATCTTTGTCAAATCCAAGTGCCAATGATTTTTGGTAGTAGCGTATTGCTCGGCTGTATTTTTTCAAGGCAACAGCACAATTGCCGAGATTGTAAAAAATATTTTGTTTGAGTTTTGGATCAGTGGAACGTATTTGTGAAAAAAGTTCTACAGCTTTTTTGTAATTTTTTGCTTTGCAATAGGCAACTGCACTGTTATAGTAGCTTGCAGGGGAGGGAGAAAGCTTGAGAAACTCCTGTGCAGCAGCTGCATAGTTTTTATGCCTGTATGCCTGATTTGCTTTGTTGTGATGGTAAAAATCCAAGAGCGAGGCCGCATGAACAGGGTACGGCAGAATGATAAAAGGCAGAAGAACAAAGAGTTGGTGCAGTTTTGTTACAGCAAGAAAGAAACTAAGCAGCGCTATAAAAAGCGGAAAAATAAAAAGTTCCCGGTAGCTGAGTACCTTTGTCGTTGATTCAACAGCAGTATCCTGTTCTTGAAGATCGCTGATGATTTCCTTTGATATATCTGCATCTGTGTCTAATTCATAATATTTTCCTCCGCACTCCTGTGCCAACGGTTTTAAAAGTGGATTTATTCTTGAAATTACAAGATTCTCGTTATTGTCCAAAATAGGTTTGTTGTTCTTTTTCAGTGTGGTTCCTTTTGTTGAACCTGTTGCAACGATATAGGGAATGATGCTATTTTTTTTACATATATCTACGAGGCTGGCAAGATCTTTGTCCTCGCCCCCGTCAGTGAAAATAATGAGATTTTTTTGTTTATAGGAAGTCTTGGCAATACTTTGAAACAAAGAGAGCAGGGAGGTTCCTTTTGTTAATATATATTTTGGCTCCAGAGAGTTGAGTGCCATCATACTGATGGTACTGTCTGTTGTCGGAGGTGAGATGAGCATGGCATTGGAGGTGAATGCAAAAATACTGAACCGATCCTGATTCAGTTGCCTAAGCAAAGAGGCAATATTTTTTTTTGCCACTTCATAGCGTGTTGGCTTCAGGTCATCCGCCTGCATTGAAAAGGATGCATCAAGGGCTATAATATAATCCTGTGCATCAAATTTTTGCTCGATCGGTTTGTTTGTAATGACCGGTCGACTGAGTGCGATGAGCATAAAAAACAGAGAAAGGTAGAGCAGGTTCTTTTGCTTTTTTGTCTTTTGCTGTGTCTCTTTTATATCATTCTTATAGTAAAAATACAGTGGAATCAGAAAAGAAAGAATCCAGGGATACAAAAGTGTCATAAAACTTCCTTTTTCTGTTTTGCAATAAGATAGAACAGCAGGAGCAATGCCAAAGTAAGCGGATAGATAAAGAGATTTTGTTTATGAAGATAATGTTTTGATCGAATGGCACTTGGTTCGAGTTTGTCTATTTCCTGATAAACTTCTTGCAGCATCTTGACATCTTTAGCCGCAAACATTTTTGCACCTGTGTTTTTTGCTATGAGTTTGAGAAGATTGGCATCAAAAGAGGAGGTGTCTCCTATGCCTATGGTATAAATTTTCACATGCTGCTTTTTTGCCCTTTGTACCGCCTCTTTTACAGAAACAGCACCACTGTTCTGATAGCCGTCTGTCACTAGAATAATCACTTTTTCTTTTGCTTTTCCTTTTTTGAGGATTTTGAGTGCAGTTGCCAGTCCTTCTCCTATAGCGGTACTTTCTCCTGCAATGCCCACATCAAAAAAATCCAGTAAAAATGCAACACTCTTCATATCATAGCTCAAAGGAATGGCAGGATAGGCATAGCTTCCAAATATTGCTACACCGACATTGTCGTTGTAACGTTTGGATATAAATGAAGCTAAAAGTTCCTTGAGTGCATCAAATTTTCTTTTTTGCGGATTTTCTGAGTCAAATCCACTCTCCGCCATGGAACCGCTGGTATCAAGAGCAAAAACCAAATCTCTTCCTTTTCGCTTGGAAGAATTTTTTTGGTCATATACAATTGGTGAGGCAAGTGCAAAAATCATAGAGGAGAGAATCAGGGAATAGAGCAGTTTTTCTTTGTTGATGAAAGAGGTTTTGTTTGAAAAGAGATGTATGTGCGGGAAAATAATTTTTTTGAGCGTAAGAGGACATTTGTATATGCAGATTACCAAAAGTAAAAGGATGAAAACATAAGGATATTCAAAGGTAAAATTATTCAATTTGTCACTACTTTTTGATACAATTATAGCAAAGAGGAGATGAGAATGAGATTTATTTTTTTATTTGTTATCCTGCTAACGAAAATATATGCAGATTCAGATGCTTACAATCGTGGTGAAATGCTTTTCTTTGCCAATGCCTGCTCAAGCTGTCATGGACCATCTGCCGAAGGAAGCAGTACCTATCCGAGACTTGCAAACAAAAAAAGCAGTTACCTGAAAAAGAAACTGATTGATTTTCGCGCAGGAAAGGCCAGCAGTGTTTCACAGCAGATGATGGCGCAGTTTGCGAAAAAACTGAGTGATCAGGATATTAACGATTTATCCTTTTTTCTTTCCAATCACAAAGAAGTCCCTGTTGAAGATGTACAGGACGATATACTGGGCGGATTTGGTTCATAAATCTGTTCCGGTACAAATAGATCCTGCAAATACAAAAGAGTACATAAAAACTATACGGGGAATTGGATATATGATGCTTTAGTGTAAGCGTGTTTGAGACGTTACATTTATTTTTCTGCCCACAGCATTCTTAGATAAAGCCCCGGCGTTGAAGTGTATCCAACCTCACTAAATACCAGTTTTTTGTGTTTGTCATAAATAAAAGTTGTCGGAAATCCGGAAATATGAAATATTGAGGAGAGTTTTCCATTTTTGTCGTTGACAACTTTGAAAGTGTAATTGTTTTCATCAAGATATTTTTGAAGCTTTTCATCACTCCCTGACTTCACAGCTATGGTAATGACTTCAAAATAGTGCGATAAAAATTCTATATTTGAAGCTTCAAGCTTACATGTAGGACACCAGCTAGCCCAAAAGTGTACTAAAACCGGTTTGTTTTTTACTACTTGATACTCTTGATTATTTATAAGTTTAAAGCTGTCAACAGTTAAGGGACTCTGTGATAAATCCTGACTTCTGTACAAACTTAAAGCATTTGCAAAAAGAGTCATCGTAATCACAAAAAAGATAATTTCTTTGAGGTAGTGTTTCATTTTTTTTAGCATAAGACAAGCTTAACACTATTGTAATAATAAACTGATAAAATGCTAAAAAAATAAAGGAAAATACATGGTTAAAGCACTACTTGTTCCACTGTCTCTCGTATTGATGACGGGATGCAGCACTTCATTGCACAAAGCAACTCCGCATAAAACAAAAAAAACAGTGCATAGAATGTTCCAAAGTGTTTCTAAGGAAAAAGCTGTTTTGTTACAAAAAGGAAAGCATAAAGAATCTTGCCATATATGCGGTATGAATTTAGTAAAGTTCTATAAAACAAATCATGTGGCAAAAGAGAACGGGATAACACATCAGTACTGTTCTATTCATTGTTTGACAAAAGATATTAAAGAAGGTGCTGAACTGGAAAATCCTCAAGTTGTTGATGTGAGTTCTTTGAAATTTGTTCCTGTAACAGAAGCTTATTATGTTGTTGAAAGTAAAAAACCCGCTACAATGAGTAGAATAAGTAAATATGCATTCAAATCTTTAAAAGACGCACAGGCTTTTCAGGCCCAATATGGTGGAAAAATAGTTGATTTTTATTCTGCCTGGCAAATAGCCAAGAAGGATTTTAAATAAGAAGGGGGTTGAGACAGAGTGTTTACTCTATCTCAGCGTCGATAACGTCGTCATCGTCTTTTTTCTTTGCTGCATCTGCTGCTCCGGCTTCACCGCCTTGCTCTTTTTTATACATCTGCTCTGCCATTTTATGGCTTGCTTCTGTAAGTACTTTTACTTTCTCTTCAATTTGCTCTTTTGTAGAGTTTTCATCTTTTAGAACATCTTGAAGATCCTTGATAGCCGCTTCTATTTTTGCTTTTTCGTCAGCTGCAAGGTTGTCTCCCATCTCTTTCATTGATTTTTCAGTTTGTGCAATCAATGCATCTGCCTGATTTTTGAGTTCAACAACAGCTTTTCTTGCTTCATCTTCAGCTTTATGCGCTTCTGCATCCTGAACCATTTTTTCAATCTCTTCTTCGCTTAATCCTGAAGCACCTGAGATTGTAATTTTTTGCTCTTTACCAGTTCCCTTGTCTACTGCTGAAACTGTCAGTATTCCGTTGGCATCAATATCGAAAGTAACCTCAATTTGAGGTACACCACGCGGTGCCGCCGGAATATCAGTCAGTTCAAACAGACCTAAAGATTTGTTGTCTTTTGCAAATTCTCGCTCACCCTGCACAACGTTAATGCTAACAGCCGGCTGGTTGTCTTCTGCAGTTGAGAAGATTTGAGATTTTTTTACAGGAATTGTAGTTCCTTTTTCGATAACTTTCGTTGCAACACCACCAAGTGTTTCAATACCAAGTGATAACGGTGTAACATCAAGTAAAAGAACATCTTTAACATCTCCTCGTAATACACCACCTTGAATAGCTGCACCCGCAGCAACAACTTCATCAGGGTTTACTGATTTATTTAACTCTTTGCCGTCAAAATAGTCAGAAACTCTTTTTTGTACCAAAGGAACACGAGTAGAACCACCAACCATGATGATCTCTTTAATGTCGCCTTTACTTAAATCTGCATCTTTCATTGCAATTTGAACATGATCCATTGTCTCATCTACAAGTGGCTCAATCATACCTTCAAACTTAGCACGGGTAAGTTTTACAACCAAGTGCTGCGGACCTGCTTCAGTCATTGTGATAAACGGCAGGTTGATTTCTGTTTCTGTTGCCGAACTTAACTCTTTTTTCGCACTTTCTGCAGCATCTTTCAAGCGCTGTAGGGCCATTTTGTCATTTTTAAGATCAATTCCGTGACTTGCTTTGAATTCACTTGCTAACCAGTCAACAATTTTGTTGTCAAAGTCATCACCACCAAGGAATGCATTTCCATCTGTTGAAAGAACTTCAAATGTTCCGTCAGAAATTTCAAGTGTAGTTACATCAAATGTACCACCACCCAGGTCATATACCAAAACATCTTCATCAGATTTTTTCTCTAAACCATATGCAAGTGCTGATGCAGTCGGTTCATTGATAATACGAAGTACATTCAGTCCCGCAATAGTACCGGCATCTTTTGTCGCTTTTCTTTGGCTGTCATTAAAGTATGCCGGAACGGTAATTACAGCATCAGTAACTTTTTCTCCAAGATACGCTTCAGCATCTTCTTTTAGTTTTGAAAGAATTTTTGCTGAAATTTCCTGTGGTGTGTAGATTTTTCCTGCAACATCAACTGCTGCCATACCGTCTTTGTCTACAATCTTATATGTTACTTTTTCCTGTGCAAGTTTTGCATTTTCTTCATTCATCATAAGACCCATAATTCTTTTGACAGATGAAATTGTTTTTTCCGGATTTGTGATAGCCTGACGTTTTGCAGGGTCTCCTACTAAAACCTCTCCCTTGTCTGTAAATGCAACAACTGAAGGTGTTGTGTTTTTTCCTTCTGCATTTGGAATGATTTTCGCTTCACCACCCTCATATACTGCCACGCATGAATTTGTTGTTCCTAAATCTATACCTATTACTTTGCTCATTTTTTCTTCCTTTTTTTAAGTTTAATTGAATTTTATATTTTTTAAAACAGTGTAATTGTACGCTCTTTTAAATTTTTTTTTTGCAACCTAGGTTGCATTTACTCAAAGCTAGTTTGCAACAACAACCATAGCTTCTCTCAATGGTCTCTCTTTATATTTGTAACCTTTTTGAAAGGTTTGGACAATCTGTCCGCTTTCAACTTCATCACTGTCAACACTCTGTACGGCATTGTGAATATTCGGATCAAACGGCTCTTCATGTGATACCATTGTTACACCGTGTTTTTCCAATGCTGTAGTAAATTGCTTGAGTGTAAGTTCAATACCCTCTTTGAGCTTTTCTATAAGTTCCTGAGGTTCGGCATCTGCATTAGCAGACTGCAGGGCCATCTCAAGAGAATCCACTACAGGGATCATATCTTTTGCAAATTTTTCGTTTGCATATTCAACCGCAGTGTATTTTTCACGTTCAAGTCTCTTTTTAATATTGTCAAAATCAGCATGAACACGTGCATACTTGTCTTTTAGTTCTGCCAGTTCTTTTTGCAGTAAATCTAATTCGTTTTCAACTGCTTCAGCTTCAGCAGCGACTTCATCATTCTCTATTTCGTTATTATTTGTATTTTCTTTTTCAGACATAATGATTCATATCTCCTTTTTCTTGAAAAGATAACGTATTATACACATTGAGTGTAATAATGTCAAGTAATGGTTGTGTGATTTATATAAAATAACTTTAGTCACATTCTGTCAAGTTTGTTTTTCATCTTCTTAAAACTGTAATGAAGCTTCACTTGAGTATTATTATACTACAAATTTATGGAGAAATATTATGAAATATTTAACTTGGTTCTTTATTGGCGTTGTAGGTATATTTATTTTCGTGTATGTCATACTCTTTACAGGCTTTGGCAATTCATTGATAAAACCCGCTATAGAGAGTAAAATCAGAGAAGAGACGAAACTTGATTCTAAACTAAAGGTTTTTTCTTTATCAATGAGTGATTTTCAAATAATTTTGCAATTAAATGAGAACAATATAATTAAAGCTGCAGGAACCTATTCGATTTTTTCAAAATCTTTTGATATACAATACAGTGTTGATTTAGGAGAACTGGCAACGCTGCAGCCTTTGACTGTAATGCAGTTGCAGGATGCCTTTTTTACAGAGGGAAGTGTACAGGGGAATGACAAACTGTTTACTGTTTTAGGAAAGAGTGATGTTGCCAAAAGTAAAACAGAATACAAAATTGTTATGACAGACTTCAGTCCCACTGCAGTTATTGCCAAAGTAGCGCGTGCCGATTTAGCCTCTTTACTGCATATGATCAATCAAAAACCGTATGCGAGTGCCCAGGTGAATCTGAATGTCAATTTTACAAACATCACGCCGCATCAACTTGACGGTGATATTCTTCTTGTTACAAAAAATGGAAAATTAAACGCAAGCGTGATGAAAAAAGATTTCAATATTACCATTCCTCCAACAGCATTTGCAATGAATTTGGATGCAAAGCTCAAAGGCGATGCAATTGATTATAGATATAATCTCAATTCTAACCTTGCCAAAATGACATCGCAAGGCAATATAGTTCCGGCACCGTTACATGTAAAGGCAAAATACGCATTACATGTAAAAGAGCTGGCTGTTTTAAAACCGATAACTTCGGCTGATATAAGAGGAAAATTAAATCTCAACGGAACAGTAGTCGGCAATAAAGAAGAAATGATTCTCAAAGGAAAAAGTGACTTGGCTGCTTCAAACACAGCATTTACAGCAACACTGCATGATTTTGCACCCAAAAGCATTGAAGCGGATATAAAAGGTCTCAAGCTTCAAAAACTGCTTTATATGCTCAAACAGCCTCATTATGCAGATGCGCTGTTTACCATGCATGTGAACATCAGCAATGCTGATCCGAAAAATCTGCAGGGTGTTGTGACATCTAAGATTGCAAAAGGGCTGGTAGACACAAGGTACATTACCCAAGCGTATAAGTTTAAAAGTATGATGCCAAGAACAAAGTTTCATGCTGCAACACATACAGTACTCAGTAAGAATATCATTGACACGAAATTAAATTTTTCTTCAACGCTTGCGAATTTTGTGATTAAAAAAGCACGTTTTGATACAAAAGAGGCTTCTTTGCAGACGGACTATGCCGTAAAAATTCCCAATCTTGAGCAACTCTATTTTGCAACGCAACGGCATCTCAAAGGTGCTTTGGCTGCCAATGGAATACTGAAAAAAGCAAAAGATTTGGATTTTACACTTTTTTCAAATATAGCCGGCGGCAAACTTGATGCAAAACTGCACAATGATGATTTTGTAGCAAATTTAAAATCACTGCAGACTTTGGATGTTCTTGATATGCTGCTGTATCCTAAAATATTCAAGGCCTCTGTAGACGGAAAATTTCTTTATAATCTCGCAGATGAAAAAGGTGACTTTAAAGGATTGCTTTTCGATGGTACGTTTATGCCTAACCAGGTACTTGACTTGACAAAAAAATATGCACATATAGACCTGTATAAACAGCGTTTTAAAGGAGATGTAGATGCAAAAATAAAGAAAGAAAAAATTGTTGCCTCGTTGGATTTAAAGTCAAATACATCTTCTATTGTGGCAAAAAATACAAAAATTGACACAAAAGCCAATATAATTGATGCAAAAATTGATATTAATGCGAACGGCAACCCTTTGAGTGTTACGCTAAAAGGAAATATCAACAGACCGAAAATCGGGGTAGACGCAAAGCAGATTATCAAAAAAGAGGCAACAAAAGCGATTAAAAAAGAGATACAAAAAAGAATAGGAAAAGATGTCGGAAATCTGTTGAAAGGACTATTTTAGACTTACATCAGTCAGGGTAAGGCAAAAACTGACGGTTTGGCCCTGTTCTTCAACTTTTGTACAGGCCTGTGCAAGTGTTTGCCCTGTTGTGACAATATCATCAACTAAAATGATACTCTCATCATCTTTGAACTTTTTCAGTTGAAAGTTTCTTGGATTTTCCTGTCTGAATTGTTTGCTTTTACCCGAATACGAAACACTGTTTTGTGCCCGAAGTTTATTGTAAAGCGGACGGATATTGTATGTTTTAAGTGCATGGTTTAACAGTGCTGTGTGCGAATAGCCACTTGTACTTCTGTCATCTATTGCCAAAGAGATATATTTCTCTTTTGTATGAAACTCTTTGGCAAATTTTTTAAAGCTGAGTTTTGCTAAAATAGTATAAATATAAAAACCGATATCGGTATGTTTCGTAAACAACAGTTCTTTTATCTCCTCATATTTGTAAAAAGAGAGGATGTCGGTACCGTTAGGGAGTTTTCTTCTGTAAAGAGCAGGGGAGAGAAAGTTTGTCTGGCAGGCGGAACATATGTGTGTAAAAGCATAACTTTCACACACTATACATTTCATAAAATCTGCTTTAGTCCATTTTTAAAACAGACATAAAAGCCTCTTGCGGCAGCTGCACCTTGCCTATGGATTTCATTCGTTTTTTCCCTGCTTTTTGTTTTTCAAGGAGTTTGCGTTTACGGGTAATATCTCCACCGTAACATTTGGCAGTAACATTTTTTCCCATTGACTTGACTGTTTCCCGGGCTATGACCTGATTGCCCAGTGATGCCTGTACGGCTACTTCAAAAAGCTGACGGGGAATCAGTTCTTTCATGTTTTTTACAAGTGTTCGCCCGCGAGAAAGCGCAGAGGTTCGCGGGACAATCACACTGAGCGCATCCACAACCTCTCCGGCAACTTTGACATCAAGTTTGACAAGGTCGCCCTCTTTGAATTCGGTCGGTTCATAGTCAAAAGAAGCATAGCCTTTTGAAATGGACTTGAGCGTATCATAAAAATCCACGACTATTTCATTCATAGGTATTTCATACTCAAGCATTACTCTTTCTTCGTTGAGATAGGTCATTTTGTTTTGGATACCTCGTTTTGAAACCAAAAGATTCATGATATTTCCTAGATATTCACTGGGGGTTATCACTGTGGCTTTCACATAAGGCTCTTCGATTCTGTCAATATGATTGATTTCGGGCAATTCTGACGGGTTTTGCACTTTTACCATCTTCCCGTTATTAAGGTACACATGGTAGACAACCGAAGGGGCTGTGGCAATTAGATCAAGTCCGAATTCTCTCTCCAGACGCTCTTTGATGACTTCCATATGCAGCATACCCAAAAAGCCTACACGAAAACCAAAACCGAGTGCTATAGATGTTTCAGGTTCATAAGAGAGGGAGGAGTCATTGAGTCTGAGTTTGTCAAGTGCATCTCTTAAGTCTTCAAATTTGTCGGTATCTATAGGGTAGAGTCCGGCAAATACAAAAGGTTTAGCAGGTTCGTAATCCCCAACCGGTTGGGCAGTGGGATTTTTCGCATCAGTGATGGTATCACCGACACTCACCACACTTACCTCTTTAAGCCCTAAGACTACAATGCCGATTTCACCACTCTTTATAGCCTGTGTTTTGATTTTTTTCAAAGGATGCGGATATAATAAATCAAGGACTTGATGCTCTTCACCGTTTGACATCAGTTTAATCGTCTGATTTTTTCTAATTTCTCCGTCAAAAACACGTACAAGTGCCAGAGCACCAAGGTACTGGTCAAACCAGGAGTCATAAATAATTGCTTTGGTAGGTGCATCCGGATCACCGACAGGTGCCGGAATTCTCTCAACAATGGCATCAATAAGGTCACGAATCCCGACGCCTGTTTTTGCACTCACAAGGACAGCATCTGTGGCATCAATACCTATAGAAGTTTCTATCTCTTCGGCGACTTTATCAGGATCGGCGGCAGGAAGGTCAATTTTATTAATAACGGGAATGAGTTCAAGGTCGTTGTCAAGCGCCAAATAGACATTGGCAATTGTTTGTGCCTCAACACCCTGTGCGGCATCAACGATAAGCAGGGCTCCGTCAGAAGATGCCAAAGATTTACTCACTTCATAAGAAAAATCAACATGACCCGGTGTGTCTATAAGATTGAGAATATAATGTTCCCCGTCTTTGACATAGTCAAGGCGAACGGACTGTGCCTTAATGGTAATGCCGCGTTCCTGTTCTATATCCATGGTATCCATCATCTGTGTACCCATTTCTCTCTCGGTAACAGAACCGCACTCTTGTATGATTCTGTCAGCCAAGGTGCTTTTTCCATGGTCAATATGGGCAATGATTGAGAAGTTCCTAATATTTTTCAATGATACTCCTATGCAAAAAGACTGTTCACACTCTCGTTGTGATAGACTCTGCGAATTACTTCGGCAAAAAGTGGTGCAACACTCAAGACTTTTATTTTTGAATGAGGTTTTGATTCTAAGGTATTGGTTATAATGAGCTCATCAAGCTCACCGTTCTCAAGATTCTGGTAGGCATTTCCACTGAGAACACCGTGTGTAGCGCATGCCATCACAGAAACAGCTCCTTTGTTCTTAAGAGCAGTGGCCGCTTTGACCATTGTTCCTGCCGTGTCAACCATATCGTCTATCATAATAACATCATGTCCCTCGACATTTCCGATGATATTCATGACTTCACTTTCATTTGCTTTTTCACGGCGTTTGTCAACGATAACCATTTCAAGACCCATTCGGGATGCAAAGTATCTCGCACGCGCAACCCCGCCGATGTCAGGAGAAGCAATAATAGGATTTTTGAGGTTTTTGCTTTTTATATACTGCTCAAAGGTAATAGAACCGTAAAGATTGTCAACCGGAATATCAAAAAATCCCTGAATCTGTCCGGCATGCAGGTCTATAGTTACGACTCTGTCTATGCCGGCAGTTTCATAGAGGTTTGCTACAAGCTTAGCCGTAATCGGGACACGGGGAGCCGCCTTTCTGTCTTGTCTCGCATAACCGTAGTAGGGAACAACAGCTGTAATACTTGAAGCTGATGAGCGTTTGAGGGCATCAGTCAAAATTAACAGTTCCATAAGATTGTCATTTGAGGGAGCACCGGTTGACTGTACGATAAATACATCACGACCACGGACAGATTCTGCAATCTGGACCGAAATTTCACCGTCGCTAAACTTTTTAACATCAGCTTTCGCTAAGGGAATATCTAAAATACTACAAATTTCTTTCGCAAAATCAACACTGGCAGATCCTGCAAAAATTTTATAACCACGCATAGGAGTTCCTTCTTGGAAAAATTAATGTTGTATTATACAGCAATTGTACTGAGTATATGTTAAAGTTCCTGGCACTTTTGACAAAGTCCGGATAAAACCAGGTCGGCTTTGTCGATTTTAAAATGAGAAGTCTGTGAAGCGAGTTGGGCAGTTTGTGACAGGTCCAGTACAATATCCTGAATTGTATGACATTGTCTGCAGATTACATGGGAGTGTGTCTCTTTTGTCAGTTCAAATACTGATTTCTCATTTGGAATTTTTACTTCCTGTATAAAAGCATTCTCCATCATAAGATTAATATTTTTATAAATAGTAGCCAGTGAGATAGAATTGAATTTTTTCAGCATGACTTCATACAGGTGCTCTATTGTCATGTGTCCATTGGCATGAAGTGCATTTGCAATTTCCAGTCTTTGCGGTGTTGCTTTTAAATGATGTTGACGTAATATATCTGTATAATTATTCATAATAGAATTATACACTACAAATATTTAAAAATAGTTTTCTAAAGCAGTTTTTGTAATCGGATTAAGCTGGAAAAGAGAATCGCGCTTTTGTCACCACTTGAACTTTTCATCTGAAGTTCACTGTTTAAGAGTAATTCATGCAGTTTTGCATATGTCTGCGGTTTTATTTTAATTGCAGCAGAGGCTTTTTGTTCTACCACAAAAGAGGGTGCAGGGTAACCTAAAATTTCTAAAGCATTAGGCGCACCGTTTATTCGGATATATATGTTAAACATATAAAGCTGTGTCAAATAGGCGGTAATTGCTGTAATAATTCTTATTTCATCTTCGCCATGTTCGAGTATATTAAGTAAATCAGGACGAAAATCTTTTTTGTCAAGCAGTTTTGTTATAAAGTCGTCAAGGTTGATACTTGCAAGTCCATATACCAGATTGTCAACATCTTTTGTTGTAATGGCTCTGTCATAAACACGAAACTTTTCTATTTCATTCGATGCAAGCGCAACATCTCCATTGTGAATTTTTAAGAGATGGGAAATTGTAAATTTATCAATATTGACATGCTTTTCTTGGGCAAGGGCATAAATAATATTTTGTGCTTCATACTCTTTTGGGTGAAAAAATCTTACACTCATGACATTTGTTTTGGCAAAAGCTTTTTTATTGTTGTAGGTTTTATGGTCTGATCCGTAATAGGCATAGACAAAAATATTTTCTGTATTTTTGTCACATAAGGATAAAAACAGATCAAGCTCTTTTTTGGGAATTTTTTTTTCGCTTTTTATGACAAGGATATTTCTGTCTCCAAAGAGTGAACCCTGCGAGAGATGTGCCTTTGCAGAGTTAAAATCATATTCGTCATGGTAATAGCTGAGAATATTTGCTTCTTCTATATTTGTCAGCATTTTTGTATACATATCTATCAAGAAGGTACTTTCTCCAAAAAAGATAAAGCTGTTGGAGATACTCTTGTTTTGTATATGTTTGTCAAACTCGTTTTTATACATTGTTTTCTATTTTCCCGACTACAGAGGCATATATTCGGGCTCTTGCTATATTCACTTTATCAATGCGAACAATGACATCTTCAAAAAGTGTTACATCCGCACCCGATGTAAAATGCAGTCTTGCACCTATGATTTTATCATGCAACTGGGCACGCAGTTCCGGATCTGTAGAGGTAATTCTTGCTTTAAACTCTTTGTGCAGGTTTTGTTCTGCCCATCTTGCATATTTGCGTGCTTTGTATTCGGACTCTATAATCATAGCCTCACGCTCTTTTTCACTGATAGCCATACTGAGTGATTCTATATTTCTTAAAACATAAGACTGCTCCTGTGTGTCGCCTCTGTTAATCGCTTTTAAAAGTCTGTGCACAATTAAATCACTGTACCTTCTTATGGGTGAGGTGAAATGGGTGTACTCTTTAAAACCCAGTCCAAAGTGCCCGACATTTACAGGGGAGTATCGTGCCTGCATCTGGGACTGAATAATCAGTGTATCCACTTCCGCTTCAATACCCATCTCTCTGGCCTGTTTTTGGATGGAGTCTATTGTTTCTTTGATAGTGTTTTTTATCTCTACATGTATGCCTATGCCGGCTAACTCCTGGTAAAGCTTCTGAAGTTTTGCCTGACTTGGCGGTTCGTGGATTCTAAAAAGCCCTCTTTTGTAACGTTTTGCCGCTTCTTTGTTTGCTAAGAGCATACAGTCCTCTATAAGTCCGTGAGAAGGTGTCTCCTGGGCAAGGGTTGTGGCGACAAGGTTTGTGTTTTCATCCAGAGTCATCTCTATTTCTGTAGAGTGAAAGTCAAAACCTTCCTGCAGACGTTTTGCCCGTAATCTGTCGGTAACTGTTTTGAGCTTTTTTATCCAGGCAAATATCTCTTTTTCTTCATGTGTTTTTGCCTGCAGCTTATTTTCTAAAAAGAGGTCAATCTCTTCATAGTTAAATCTTCTGTCAGAGTGCATAAGTGCCTCATACACTTCAGATTTTACGACTTCAAGAGTTTTTAGATCAAGTTTGATTTCAAATACATAAGCAAGTCTGTCTACATGGGGTTGAAGGGAACATAAAGTTTCACTGAGTTCTCTCGGGAGCATAGGAATAGAACGATGCGGCAGATAAATAGAAAAACTTCTGTAGATTGCTTCGGTATCTATGGGGCCAAAAGGTGTGACATATTCACTGACATCTGCGATAGCAACATAAAGGGTTGTGTTCTTGTCATCCCAGTAGATGGCATCGTCAAAATCTTTTGCAGTCACAGGGTCTATTGTACAAAATGTCAAATCTCTTAAATCTTTTCTTTTTGGATACTTTGAAGCATCAACAGGCTGAAAAGAGCGAGCGATTTTTAAAACTTCCTCATCAAATGCATCATGCTTGTTAAACTGGGCAAGGACAATTTTCTCATCAGATTTCGGGTCTTTGATGTTGCCTATTTTTTCCATGATTTTATTTTCATTGTTGTCAACTTTAAAAAGGTCACCCACTGCATAGTTATTGAGCTCTTCTGTTGACATCTCAGCACCGACGGGATACTCGGTTTTAAGATCAACTAAAGATTTGTGCCCCTCTTTTTCTATAATGTAGGCGACACTGTAAGTCTGTTCTTTTCCGACTATTTCTACTATTTTGGCACTCGGTTGTCCTCTGTGCCCTAAAAGTCTCTGAGCAATAACCAAATCCCCTTCATTGGCAAGTCCGAGATTGTTTTCATTGATATAGAGGTCTTTAATATTCTCGCCTATTACATGTAAATAGGCTGTTCCTTTTTGGACAAGTCCTAAAACTCCGGCACGGTATTTGGAATTGAATTTGTATATATTATGCTTGTGTGTCAGGTATTTTTTTGCAAGCCATTCGCGTACTACAGGAAGTTCATCTTCCGTGATGTCTTGTTCATTGAGTCCATGAGTGAGTCGTATAAGTAGTGATTTCAATGCATTTAACTCTTTATATGTTCCAGGGCTTGATCGAAACTCTCCATATCAAGTCCGTATTTTTCTATTAACTCTTTTGCAGCTTGAATGCTCTCGTTTGTGATTACACCGTTTATAGGAACAGTGATACGAACTACATGAAGAATCTGTGCAGCTTTTTTATCTTCTTCCTTGGCTGCATCGGGATTTTGACAGTTGCGTATAACATCAACAAGTCCCTCTTCAAATTTCCATTGTGCAAATATTGTAGCACTGACTTCAGGTGTATCTACACCTACAATCTCTTTTTCGGCAGCTTCAACATCCTGTAACTCCTGCATAACTGCTTTGAACTCTGCTTCTTTTTTGTCCGCTATAATCTGCTGTGCAATAAGTACTTTTCCGATTTCTACCAAAAAGGCAGCAGGGGATAAAATACCCATAAGCCTGTTTTCTCTTTTTAGACACCAGGCCGTAGTAAGCGCATGCTGTTTTTTTGAGAGTTCAGAGAACATTTCGTTTGTAATGCCGTAGGGTGACAAATCAAGATCAAAGCTTTTTTTCACGATTGAAGCTAATGCAAATCCGCGAACAGTACCCATACCAAAGAGACCGACTGCCTGACTGATAGCATTTATTTCTCTGGAGAAACCGTAAAGCGGTGAATTTGCCGCTTTAAGGATATCGGCTGTCAAAAGAGGGTCTTTTTCTAAAATTTTTGCCATATCATTAAATGTAGAGTTCGGATCTTTGTAAACTTTCTCTATTTGAAGAGCAGATTCCGGAAGTGGCGGGAGTTGCTTGATTTTTTTTAATATATCTTCAGTCATTTAATTTCTCTCTTGTTAAATATAGTCTTTGTAGTGTAATTATAGTCTCAATAGCTAAATACATACTGAAGTAACCATTTTTCTTGATGCTTGTTTACAAAAAACTGTTATTATTTTTCATAAAAATTTTAGAAGGAAACAGATATGCAAAATGATGCAATGTTGACGCAACTGCGATATGTACCAAATGAAGCTTTGGTGCAGCAACTTAAAAGAATTCAAAAAAATACTCCGGGATATGAAAAAATAGAGAAGCATATTTTGGATTTAAATGATCATCTCAAAGTAAATAATGCCTATGTCGCTTTATCCAATACAAAAGATTACTTTAAAATAAAAGTAGAGTCACCTACTCCTGAGTTAGCACAGGAAGCACATGAAAAGATAGAGCATTTCAGCAGAAAATTCAAGGTAAAAACAGACAAATTACCAAATAAAGAAACATATTATATTATAGGGTACGAGCATTAGGAACAACAGTTGATGAAAGAACCTATGAGTATCGAAGGGTATGATAAACTTACAGAAGAGTTTAAATATCTGCTCGAAGTTGAAAAACCCAAGGTGGCGCATGAAAAACTTGTAGCTGCCGCACTTGGTGACCGAAGTGAAAATGCTGACTATCAGGCGGCAAAAGAGAAATTGCGTTTTATTGACAAAAGGCTTTTTTATCTCAACAAAATGATTCAAAACTCACAAATCATTGATCCCTCTTTACATGTACATGAACGTATTTCTTTTGGAAGTACCGTTACATTGGTTGATCTTGAAACCGATAAAGAAGAGGTGTATACTTTATGCGGTGTGCTTGAGAGCGAACCGGAAAACGGACTGATATCCGTTCATTCTCCTATAGCAAAAGCATTGCTTGGCAAAAGTGCAGGCGACGAGGTCAAAGTCAGGTTGCCAAATCAGATAAAAGAGTATGAAATTGAAAAAATAGAGTATAAAAATATCTTTTCTCTGAAAAAGAATATTCGCACAAAAAGTGATTTTTCTTTTCATTAAAACAACTTTTACCATTGCTTGGATATAATTCATTTTTAAAAACCAATTTTTAGGAAACCCCCGTGAGCCAACAATTACAAAACATTGATGAACAGTTAGCCAACCATAAGCTTTCGCAAGAAGACTATATACATATTAAAGAGATCTTAGGACGTGAACCGAATTTGGTTGAATTAGGTATATTTTCAGCCATGTGGAGTGAACACTGTTCGTATAAGTCTTCCAAAGTCCATTTAAAAGGGTTTCCTACAAAAGCACCATGGGTTATTCAGGGACCTGGTGAAAATGCCGGTGTTATTGATATTGGTGATGGATATGCGGCAGTTTTTAAGATGGAGTCACATAATCATCCGAGTTTTATAGAACCCTATCAGGGCGCGGCAACCGGTGTCGGCGGAATTATGCGTGATGTTTTTACAATGGGTGCCCGTCCTGTGGCAAACTTGAATGCACTGCGTTTTGGCAATATTTTGAACAAAGATGATATTTCCAAGCATCAGCGTTATTTGGTGCGCGGTGTCACTGAGGGAATCGGCGGTTACGGCAACTGTATGGGTG
The DNA here is from genome assembly GCF_048081595.1 of Sulfurimonas sp. ST-27. Classification (GTDB taxonomy): domain Bacteria; phylum Campylobacterota; class Campylobacteria; order Campylobacterales; family Sulfurimonadaceae; genus Sulfurimonas; species Sulfurimonas hydrogeniphila. Next base: position 1,663,064 of record NZ_CP182226.1, on the reverse strand, counting down.
TTCCGACCATCGGCGGTGAAACCAGTTTTGATGAGTGTTACAACGGAAATATTCTTGTCAATGCTTTTACTCTGGGAATTGCAAAAAGTGACGAAATATTTTACGGCAAGGCAGAGGGGACAGGAAATCCAGTCCTTTATGTAGGTGCTAAAACAGGTCGTGACGGTCTTGGCGGAGCTGTTATGAGTTCGGACAGTTTTACCGAAGAGAGCAAATCTTTGCGTCCGACGGTTCAGGTAGGGGATCCTTTTACCGAAAAACTGCTTTTGGAAGCATGTCTGGAGCTTTTTAAAACGGATCATGTCATCGGAATCCAGGATATGGGAGCTGCCGGACTTACATCTTCTTCTTTTGAGATGGCGGGACGTTCAGGTTCGGGAATGATTATGCACCTTGACAAAGTTCCTGCGCGCGAAGAAAATATGACTCCTTATGATTTTATGCTCAGTGAATCGCAAGAGCGTATGCTTTTGTGTGCCAAAAAAGGTTCAGAACAGGCTATTATCGATATTTTTGAAAAATGGGATCTGGATGCTGCAGTTATAGGCGAGGTAACAGATACCGGAAAAATGGAGCTTTTTTGGCATGGAGAAAAATGTGCTGAGGTTCCTGTTGACCCTGTTAGTGAAGAAGCTCCGGAACTGAACCGTCCTATGAAAAAACCTGCTTACCTTGATGATATTCACAAAGTAAGTATTGATGATTTTGACAGAGTGTCAAATCAGGAAGCGTTTGAAAAACTGACAAAATCTATGGAAGTAGTTGATAAATCATGGATTTATACACAATATGATTCTATGGTACAGACAAATACTGTTAAAAACGGAGGCATGCTTGATGCTTCCGTCATCCGCGTAAAAGAGAATAAAAAAGCTTTGGCAATGTCAGCTGACTGTAATGTGCGTTATTGTTATATAGATCCGAAAATGGGAGCAGCGGCAGCGGTTGTTGAATCCGGGCGTAATGTTGCCATGAGCGGAGCAAGACCGTTGGCAATTACCGACTGTCTTAATTACGGAAATCCGGAAAACCCTGAAGTTATGTGGCAGTTTGGCCAAGGCTGTTTGGGTATAAAAGAAGCATGTGCAGAGCTGACAACTCCGGTCATTGGCGGAAATGTTTCTCTTTATAATGAAACAAACGGTGTTTCTGTTTTTCCAACGCCTTCTATTGCAACCGTAGGTGTGAATGATGATGAAAACAATGTGTTAATGTCAAGTTTTCAATCTGAGGGAAATGCGCTTTATCTGATAGGCGAAAGCAAATCAGAATTCGGCGGTTCCTTATATATGAAAGAGCTTTACGGCACTGTTGCCGGAGTTATACCTGAAATTGACTACAAGAAAGAGCTTGCACTTTGGGATTTGGTTATAGAAGCAAACAAAAAGCATTTGCTGGAGTGCGCAAAAGATGCAAGCAGCGGCGGTGTTGCAATAGCATTAGCGAAAATGGCAGCCACAAGCGGACTTGGCTGCGATGTAGATATGAGTGTTGCTGATGATCGGGATATCTTTGCAGAAAGTATGAGTCGAGCCATTATTGAAGTAAAGTCTGAAAACTGTGAAGCTTTTGAAGCGATGCTTGATGAATCAATGTCTGTTGAAAAAATTGGAACAGTTGGAGGAGATACTGTACGAATAAATGATGTAAATATGAGTATAAAAAGCCTCAAAGAGAATTATTTTACTACTTTTAGAAAAATAGTTGAACAAGATTTATAGTAATAGCAAAATCTTATAAAACTTTAATCCGTTTAGGTATATAATAATCACGAAAATATCACAAAGGAAAAGATAAATGAGAAAAAACATAATTACTGCAATAATTGCACTGAGTGTTGCATTTTTTGCAACAGGATGTTCTACAATGCATATGGGCTGGGTGGCAGTTACGAGTCAACACAAACTTGACGACAAAGCTATGGATGCGTATGATGAAATGTTTACAAAAGTTGCAAAATACGGTGACCCTGCACGTGCAATGATGAAAGAGTGGAAGGTTGAAGAAGGTGTGAGCGGTGATGATGTAAAAGAGTCAATAGCTGCACTTACTGAAGAGTATAACATGAGACTTACGGGTTATGTTAAAATGTATACAAAAGAGGATGCAAAACCAAATGAAGTGGCAGAAGCAAGAATCTGGTCTTTGTGTAACCTTACGACTGCAAAAATATTCTTGAATTATTCACGTTATTATGGTGGTTTTATGCCATGTAGAATTATGTATGTTCGTTATGGTAACGGAGACGCTTTCTTAATCAGTATGGATATGACTCTTGCAATTCATGGCGGATACCCGTTACCTCCAAAAATGCTAGAAGCTGCTTTAAAAGTAAAAGACGCAATGGAAGGAATTCCTGCTCGTGCTGCACAAGGTGATTTCTAGTCACCTGTTGCTTCTGGAGAGTTTATAAATTTTATAAGCTCTTCATCTAAATGATAGGGTGTATTCACAACCGCATCAATCTCTTTATACCTGAACCCCTCTTTTGTATAACAAACAATAGTTTCGTTTTTATTATCCAGCAAAGCATCTATCGCATACGTAATAAATTTATATGCCATAAGTCTGTCTTTTACTGTCGGATTTCCTCCGCGCTGCAGGTGACCAAGTACATTTACTCTTGATTCAATGCCGATTTTTTCTTCAAACCATCGTGCTATCTCTTCAGAATCCTCATTTATCCCCTCTGCTACAATAGCAATAAAATATCTTCGTCCGTTTTGTATCTCTTGTTTGAATTTTTGCTCATACGCGTTTAAATTATAGGCTGTTTCAGGAATTAAACAAAGCTCAGAACCGGATGTCAAATGAGATACAAGTGCAAGGTAACCGCATTTGTTTCCCATGGTCTCAATAATGAAAGCCCTTTTGAAAGAAGATGCCGTATCTCTGATGGAGTCTATTGAGAATTTTATCATATTGAGTGCCGTATCTACTCCCAAACAGTAGTCTGTGCCTGAAATATCATTATCAATAGTAGAGGGAATACCGCAAAACTTTATGTTATGCTCTTTGTAAAACTGATGTAAACCACGAAAAGAACCATCTCCCCCAAGCACAATAAGCATTGTTACATGTAATGCATCAAGGTTTTGTTTTGCTATGTTTCTATACTTCTTCTGCATAAATCTTTTGCTTCTGGCACTTCCTATTTTAGTGCCTCCACGGTTAATAATGCCCGAAACATCACAATAACTCGCTTTATGAATATTGTTGTCAATCAGTCCTTCGTATCCGTCATACACGAAGTAGGGCGTTAAATTATTTTGTAAACTGTATTCAACAAATCTTTTCAATGCCGGATTCATGCCGGAGACATCTCCGCCAGAACAGAGTATGGCAATATTTTGCTTCATTATAGCTTCCTTAAATTGTTTTTTTAAGTTTACCATCTTCTAAACTCTATTTGGATAAAATAGCAGTAATATTTTAAATCAAGGCGTCAAATGAAAAAAAGAGCATTAGTAAGTGTAAGTGACAAAAACGGTGTTGTAGATTTTTGTAAATCATTGGTAAAAAATGAGTATGAGATAATTTCTACCGGCGGAACATACAGGTTGTTGAAAGAAAATGGGGTGGATGCTATTGAAATTGATGAGATAACAAAGTTTCCCGAATGTTTTGAAGGGCGTGTGAAAACTTTAAATCCTTTTGTTCACGGTGGGATTTTGCATCGTCGTGACAAACAGTCACATTTGGACCAGGCAAAAGAGCTTGGGGTTGAAGCGATTGATCTGGTATGTGTCAACCTTTATCCGTTTAAGGAAACAATAGAAAAAACGGATGACTTTGATGAAATTATAGAAAATATTGACATCGGCGGTCCGGCAATGGTTCGCTCGGCTGCAAAAAACTTTGATGCTGTTCTAATTGTAACAAATGTACAAGATTATGACATCGTTATTGATGCGATTGAGAATGAAAAAAATACAAAAGAGTTTCGCCGCGGTTTTATGATTAAGGCGTATGAACATACTGCAGCCTATGATTCAATGATTGCAAACTACATGAATGAACGTTTCAACGAAGGTTTCGGCGAAAAACAGTTTATTGTAGGCAATAAAGTAATGAACACTCGTTATGGTGAAAATCCTCATCAAAAAGGTGCCCTCTATGAATTTGACAAACATTTTTCAAATAATTTTAAGACACTCAAAGGCGAAGCAAGTTTTAACAACTTAAATGATTTAAACGGTGCGGTTAAAATTGCAGCTGCCTTTGGGAATGAAAATGCTGTTTGTATCTCAAAACACGGTAATCCCTGTGGCTTTGCAATTAAAGATACATTACTCGAAGCATATACAGAAGCACTCAAATGTGACCCTGTATCTGCTTTTGGCGGTGTGGTTGCCGTTAATGGCACAGTTGACAAAGCATTGGCAGAAAAAATGAATGAAATATTTATTGAAGTGATTATAGCAGGACGTATTACCGAAGAAGCACAGGAAGTATTTGCAGCAAAGAAAAGAATCAAACTTTTTGAGATGGGTGCGGAGAAGTTGATTTTGGCAAATGATAAAAAAGACTTTAAGCACATTGACGGCGGATTTATTTTCCAGGATGCGGACAAGGTGCAGGATGATGAAGTGAAAAATGCAAAACTTATGAGTAAAAATGCAGCAACACCTGAAGAGATGAAAGATCTTGAAATTGCCTATAAGGTAGCATCCCTGACAAAATCAAACTGTGTCGTTTATGTGAAAAATTCCGCAATGGTTGCTGTCGGTATGGGAATGACCAGCCGTGTAGATGCTGCACAGTGTGCGCTTAAAAAAGCAAAAGATATGGGGCTTGACGTAACAGGCGCAGCCCTTGCCAGCGAAGCATTCTTTCCGTTTCGTGACTCTATAGATGCAGCCGCGGCAGCAGGGGTCAAAAATATTATAGAACCAGGAGGCTCTATTCGCGACGAAGAAATAATAGCTGCAGCCGATGAATTTGGTATGAGTCTCTACTTTTCAGGTATCCGCCACTTCTTACATTAAATCTATCAAGGTTTCTTTACCTTGATTGACATACACTCAAGTAATATGATATAATTCCACTAATGAGAATCTATGAATAATTAAATAAGTTAGAAGGAATAAATATGAGCAAATCATTATACGAAACATTGGAAGTATCTCCAAATGCAAGTGAATCAGAAATTAAAAAAGCCTACAGAAAGTTAGCCCGCAAATACCATCCGGATGTTAATAAGGATCCAAGTGCGGAAGAAAAATTTAAAGAAATAAATGCAGCCTATGAAGTGCTGAGCGACAAAGAGAAAAAAGCACAGTATGATCAGTACGGTGATGCAATGTTCGGTGGTCAGAATTTCCATGATTTTTCTCAAAGTCAGGGTGGAAATGTAGACCTTGATGAAATACTGCGTCAGATGTTTTCCGGTGGCGGCGGATTTGGAGGCTTTAGCGGTGCAGGAGGCGGAACATCCGGCTTCAGCAGTTCCGGATTTGGCGGAGGGCAACGCTATCAAGAACCAAACCTTGATATAGAAGCAAATGTAACCATCCCGTTTGCCGTAGCAATCTTAGGAGGCTCTCACTCTGTTTCTGTAAACGGCGAGCGTTTTGACATCAAAATTCCTGCCGGTGTAAAAGACGGTGAGAGAATGCGCGTCAAAGGCAAAGGCCATGCACAAAACGGCAGAGTCGGAGACCTCTTTTTGCGCATACATGTAGCACCGAGTCCGGAGTATGAGAGAGAGGGAGATGATTTAGTCAAAACTATTGATGTGCCTTTGTATGCGGCACTTTTTGGTGACAAAATATCTGTACAGACTCTGGAAAAAGAGATTAAACTTAAAATACCGCAAAATACGAAAAACGGACAGCGCTTTCGTGTCAAAGGTATGGGGGCTATGAATCGTAAAACGAAACAAAGAGGTGATTTGTATCTAAAAGCAAATATTGTATTGCCAAAAGTTGAAGATCTGGATCCTGAATTAGTAAAAATTATGAAAGAAAAATTACCAAAGACAGTATAAAAGGAGGGTATTGCTATGCACCATTATGATGAACCGGTCTATTTAATAAGCATTGTTGCAAAAATATTAGATATACACCCTCAAACTCTACGACAGTATGAGAGGGAAAACTTAATAAATCCATCTCGTTCTGACGGACGAATACGACTCTACTCGCAACGGGATATAGATAAAATTAAATTAATTTTGCGATTGACACGTGAACTGGGTGTGAACCTTGCAGGTGTGGATATTATTCTTAATTTGAAAGAAACAATAGATGCAATGGAAAAAGAGATAGCAGAACTTCGTCACGAAGTTGAAGTAGTCAAAAATGCACATTCTGTTGCTCCGGAAAAGTCACTTGTCACGAAAAAGAGTTTATATGAGATGATAGTTTTTAAAGAGTAGAAGATCTACTCTTTGAGTCTTTGTATATTGGCACCGACCTGGTAAAGTTTTTTCTCAAGTGAGTCATATCCACGATCCAGGTGGTAGATGCGGTGTACATGTGTTTCTCCAGTTGCAACAAGTGCAGCGAGAACCAATGCGCTTGATGCACGTAAATCCGTTGCCATGACATCAGTCCCACACAGGTTACTTTTTCCACTCACTGTTGCAATATGACCGTTTAATGTTATATCTGCACCCATACGCTGTAATTCACTGACATGCATAAATCTGTTTTCAAAAAGTCGTTCTTCTATAATTGAAACACCGTCTGCCTGTGTTGCAAGTGCCAAAAACTGTGCCTGCATGTCTGTTGGAAATGCGGGATATTCCTGTGTGACAATTTTAACAGGCTTGATATGCGCGGCAGGGTGAATTGTAATTGTGGTGTCTGTGAGGGTAAAAGTACTGCCCATCTCTTCGAGTTTGGATAAAACTGCGCCCAAATGTTTCGGTTCAACATTCGTCAATGTGAGTTGCGATTTTGTAATGGCCCCTGCACAAAGGTATGTTCCGGCTTCTATCCTGTCCGGAATGATAGAAAACTCATTGATATTGAGCAGTTGTCCGTCTGTACCGTGTATTTTGAGTATTGCTGTGCCTATGCCGTTAATTTTCACGCCGCTGGCATTGAGTACTTCGCATAATTGGACAACTTCAGGTTCTCTGGCTGCATTTGTAATCGTTGTTGCCCCCTTGGCAAGGGCGGCGGCCATAACAATATTTGCAGTACCTGTAACGGTGACTTTGTCAAAAATTATTTCACATCCGTGCAAGCCATTTGGCGTTCTTGCTTCGATGTATCCTGCTTTAATAGCTATTTTTGCACCCATCTGTTCCAAGGCTTTAAGATGCAGATCAATTGGACGCTGTCCAATTGCACATCCTCCGGGTAAAGAGACTTCACAATGCCCAAAACGTGCTAAAATCGGTCCTAAAACCAAAATAGAAGCACGCATGGTTTTTACTATATCATAGGTAGCTTTTGTTTCGTGTAGATCAAATGTATTGACGATAACACTGTCTTGCGAAAATTCACAGGTTGCACCAAGATTTGACAGGAGTTTTAAAAGCGTTTTTATATCTACAACCTGTGGTAAATTTTTCATATGTACACTGTTTTTGGCCAGTATGCACATAGCAATAAGAGGTAGAGATGCATTCTTTGCACCTGAGATATTTATAGTACCTTCGAGTGAAGCACTGTTTTTTATTTTTAAATAATCCATAGGTCTCTTTGTATTTTCATAAATTTTATAATTGGCATTATATCTAAGGGCACCTCTAAAAACCCTGATATATCTCAACATTATAGCAGAAGTGCTAATGCAAGGCAAAACTATGCAGGAGCTACGAGTAGCTTCTCTTTTTGGTTTTGAGGTATATCAGGGTTTTTAGAGATGCCCTGATTAATATGATTATATAAACAGTTTATTTTTGATATACTTAATTTTTTAAAGGATTTACACATGAGTTCCGCATTAGACAGATTGAAACATTTAACAAATAAAATTTCCAGTTATGAGACGGCGAGAAAGCAAAATTTAAAAATATTACAAAAGCTGTTTGGGGAGTTGGATATAGACAAAAAAGTAGCAAAATTTGAAGATTTATTTCATTTTAAAGCTGTGAACCTTTCGGGTGTATCGCTAAATGAGGAGGATCTTGGTACAATTAAAAAAGGAAAATATTTACAGATTTTAGCAATTCATTATGACAAAAACGCAATACAAAAAAGTAAAAATATCTCTTTGGCCTATTTTGGAAGAGTTGAGAATGTTGCCACTGAATTAAAAGAGAAGGTAGTGGAATTTGTCATTCGCTACAGGTTTGAAAAAAGTTTTATGACACTTGAACATTATCATGATATGCTAAATAGATTCGGGCAGGAGAATGAGTAGATTTTATTTTTTTATATGGTTGCAGTGGGCGGTAAAACTGACATTGTATACAGCGTTGCTGACTTTTTTTATTGCTGCTTTTATAACACTGGTAATATATATAAGCCAGGGAACAGGTACATTAGACAATGAAATAACAAGGGCACTTTTGACTATATTTAAATTCTGGTTTATGGTGTCATGGAATTTTGCGCTTTTGATTGTTTTATTTAGAAGTCTGAAATATATTTTTAATAAATGCATAAAAGGGTATGTGTTTGTCCTGTTAGGTTGTCCCAAAGAAGAGACGAATGAAGAAACAGGAGAGATTATAGATGAGATTGGATATGGTGATTTGTTGAAAGTATGGCGAAAATGGTTTATGCTGATGATATGGACAGTTGCAGGAGAAATGATTGTGGCAGTGATTGTTATGAAGCTTTTTAGCTCATATGAGAGCGTGTTTACATGGTTTAATATGTATGTGCTGCATATATTTATACTAATTGCCGGTTTTTTTTCTTTCATTGTACTCAGTGTAAAATGTAAAAAAGTTCAGGTAAAAAAATGTTGATTTTTACAGATGTTCAGACTACAGGGATTGAAGCAGGCGATGTTGTGTGCTCCGTTGCATTATTAAAAGATGAAAAGGTATTTTACGAACTTATAAACGAAGGAAAAAAGATACCGCCGTCAGCTTCAAGTATTCATCATATTACAAATGAAATGATCAAAGATAAAAAGCTTTTTAAAATGACGCAAGTATATGAAATATTACAAAAAAACAATACTTTTGAAAATACTTTAATTGCACATAATGTACAATTCGTTTTGGAAAAATTTGCTGTTTCGGGTCTGCAATGGCAAGGAGCTGTAATAGATACATTAAAAGTCACAAAACATCTTATCAAAGAGTGCGAACAGTTTTCATTGCAGTTTTTACGCTATGAACTCAAGCTGTACAGACAAGAGAATGCGCTTAAACAGCAGTATGGAATTAAAGATGCTTTATGCTCCAATAATGCACTCAATGATGTATTTGTAACAAAATTATTGTTTGAATATCTGCTTGAGTATGCAACAGTAGAAAAGATGAAAGAATTAAGTTTTCAAAAAGTGCTTTTAGAAAAATTTCCCTTTGGAAAATATATGGGAAAATATATAGAAGAGATAGTCCAACATGATATTAATTATGTGAACTGGATGTTGTGTCTGGAAGATTTGGATGAAGATTTAAAGTACTCGCTTGAGTATTATTTGAGAGGATAGTTTTATGAAAGTAGCTGTTGAATGCCAGTCTCCGCTTTTGCAAAAGTCATTAGAACTTTTTTTGGCAAAGTATTTAAGTTCATCAAAAAAAAGTGACATAATCATTCGTGATGAAGAGTGTTTGAATGAGAGCCGATGTTTTTATATTTCAACGAAAGAAGGAGCAGACTTATTGAAACCTTTTTCAAAGTCACAGCTTATTTTGGCCTTGGAAAAAAAATATAATGAACTCTATCCTGAGAGTACAAATACTCAGCCTGAAGATCAGAACACAAGTGAGAGAATGAACTTTGAAGTATTGGAAAAAAGAATTGAGTTGTTAACAAAAGAGTATCAGGAAAATATTCTAAGAGCGGTGAAAGCATTTTATGAAAAGTAAACAACTGAGCAAGAAGATTATTGCAGGAAAATATAAGGGAAAAAAACTTTTGCTCCCGTCAAAAGTCACTACACGAAGTTCCAAGTCTATAGTTTTGGAATCTTTTTTTAATACTTTACAGTTTGATATAGTTGATGCAAACTTTGTTGAAGTTTTTTCAGGGAGCGGATCAATAGGTCTTGAAGCACTCAGCCGTGGTGCAAAAAAAATATACTTTATGGAAAAAGACAAAGAAGCATTAAAAACACTTCAAAAAAATATTTCTCAGACAGATCCATCGGCCTGTGAAGTCTTTGCCGGAGACAGTTTTGAAAATATTGAGTTAGTTCTCTCAAGACTGAAAAAATCGAATGAAGATGCATTCTTCTACATTGACCCTCCGTTCAGCATCCGTGAGGGTATGGAAGAGATTTATGAAAAAACTATGAAACTTATAGAAAAACTGCCTGCCTTACATGTAAAGATGATTATTGTAGAACATATGAGCGGTCTGAAGATTCCTGAATTCTTAGGCATATACAAGGTGAAAAAATCAAAAAAATTTGGGAATACTACGTTAACATATCTTACAAACAATAATATGGAATAAAATTTGCTGGTTTATCTTTACATGTAAGGATTGCTAATGAAATTTATTTTACTGTTTATACTTTTTTTCTCTACTCTTTATGCTACAAAGATATCGGATGTGTCAAATATTGTAGGAGTAAGAGACAATCAGGTTATAGGCTATTCCCTTGTTGTCGGATTGAAAAAAACCGGAGACGGGACTACCTCAAGGTTTACTCTTCAGTCTATCTCCAATATGCTTCGTGCAATGAATATAAATATGGATCCAATTGACATCATGTCGAAAAATGTTGCTGCTGTTGTGGTAACTGCTACTATGAAACCTTTTGCCAGACAGGGTGATAAAATGGATGTGACAGTTTCTTCTATAGGAGACTCAAAATCTTTAGAAGGGGGAACACTTCTGATGACACCTTTAAAAGGGGTTGACGGAAAAATTTATGCTTTGGCACAAGGAGCCATCAGTATAGGCGGACTGAACACAAGAGGTGCAGGAAATGCGTCACACCCTACTACAGGAATTGTTTTTAACGGAGGGATAATTGAAAGAGAAATCAATATTGATCTGTTTCATCAAAAATATGCAACATTATCTCTTAAAGAATCAGGATTCAGGAATGCTGTTGGAATTCAAAAGGCAATTAATGATTATTATCATACACAGTTAGCAATAGCTATGGACTCAAGAAGTATAAAACTGAAATGTCCACAAAATCGTTCTATGATAGAGTTTTTGGCTGAGGTTCAGGAAATCGACATGGATTATCATCCAAAAGATAAAATCATAATAAATGAAAGAACAGGAACAATTGTTGCTGGAGTAAATATAGAACTCAAACCGGTAGTTTTAACACACGGAGATATTACGATAAAGATTGTTGAACAGAAAAAGATTTCAAAGCCTGCAGGTTCAATGAGTGTTGATAATAATCTGGTTATCGGTTTAAACGAGAATGAAGTCTATACCAAAGAGGGAACAACAACAGTGGCAAACCTTGTAAGATCTTTGCAAAAACTCGGAGCTTCACCAAAAGATATTATATCTATACTTGAAGCGATGAAAAGTGCAGGGAGTATATCTGCAGAATTGAAGGTGATATGATGAGTTACTCAATGAATGCTGTCAATGCCCAGGCACAAATGGCTACAGCGAATAAAGCAATACCCAGGATTGACGAAAAGGCGCAGGATAAGGCTCTGAGAGAACAGACAGATGCTTTTGAAGCCGTTATAGTAAAAATGCTGATGGATAATGCGATGAAAGATGATAAGAATCTTTTTTCATCACAAAATGATCCGGGAGATAAAATATATAAATCAATGTACAGAGATGAGCTTTCTAAAGCAAGTGCCGGAAGTTTCGGATTTTCGCAAATGCTTTATGATTATTTATCTCAAAAGAATTCATAAAATCAACTTAATAAGTTCTGGTTATTGCCGATATAACAATAGCAATAAAACAAACTTATTATATAAAGGATGAATTATGATTTCAAAAGTAAATAATTCAGTGTTGGGGAGTGCCTATATGAACAATACACTTTCAAACACACAAAAAAAAGAGAATACTTCAGTAACTGCTGTGGAAAACAAGAGCAGTAAAGTCGAACAACTCAAAGAGTCTATAGACTCAGGACAATACAAAGTAGATTTGTCTGCATTATCTAAAAAAATGGCAGATGAGTTACTTTAGAAATAAACTAACAGGAGAATGGCATGTTGAGTCATCATTTGCAGAGCGCTTTACAGGATTTAAAAGATTTAATTTCAATAACAAAATCAGATATCAAAGATATCCAAAAAGCGCAACATGACCATCAGTTTGAAAGACTCTCCATAAAAGAAGAAAAACTAAAAAGCTTTGAAGCAAAAAAAGCAATGATAGATTACGAAATTTCTGCGTTAATTACATCCCATCCGGATGTTGAACTTCCCCAATTATTAGATGAAACACAGCATCAACTACTGGATGAATTAAAACAAAGCTTGTCAGAACTCAGAACAGTGAATAAACAGTATGCAAAGTTAGTAGTTGTCGTGAGTAATTTATACAATACCTTCCTGGAAAGATTAGTACCGACTGAAATGCAGGGGTACAACAAGGTTGCATCCAAAGACTCTACAATATTGGAAGTAAGGGTTTAAAATGGCTTCAATTTTTAATACACTCAGCATCGGATACAGCGGATTAAGCGCAGCACAAGTCGGAATAAATACAACAGGAAACAATATAGCAAATGCGGAAAATGAAGGATATACCCGTCAAAGAGTGATCACTTCAGCTGCAAATCCTTTGATTACGAGTGCAGGAAATGTTGGAAATGGCGTTGAAATCCAGGATATCAAAAGAGTATTTGACAATTTTGTGTTTGACAGATACAGCAGTGTTTCTGCAGATAAAGAATACAGTGATTTTGAAAGACAAACACTTGAAGAACTCTCAACATATTTTCCTGAAATAGATGGTGTCGGAATTAAAGCGGACCTGGCTGAATACTATAATATGTGGCAGACTTTTGCTGATAATCCAAATAATGATTCCATAAAAGTTGCATTGGCAAAACAGACCGAAACACTGACACAGCATATAACCCAAACACAAAACCAGGTTTTAAATTTACAAATGCAGGTAAATGACCAGCTTGATGTTAATATTACTGAGGTAAACAGCCTGGCTCAGCAGTTGGCAGATCTCAATAAGTCCATTGATGTCGCTGAAGCGGGTGGAGGATACACTGCAAATGATTTACGGGATAAAAGAAATGTTATAGAAAGAAGTTTATCCAGATTGATAGGCGCTGAAGTAAATCAAGGACAGTTGGAATCAAATATTCAGATAGATTCCAATTCAAATACAAGAACCGGAAGTTATACACTTAGTGTTAACGGTTTTAATCTTGTTGACGGCAGTACATATCATCCGCTCACTATTGAAAAAGGGAATAATACGTATGGATTTTATGAACTCTCCTATGAACGACAGGACGGTACACTTATTCCTATGGAAGAAGAGATAACCAATGGAAAGATAGGAGCAATTTTCAATCTAAGAGGTCGGGCTGTTGATACAACAAGTGGTATGCCGACAGATGGTGTATTGCAAAATGTTGTTTCAGATCTTGATGCTTTTGCCAAGGGCCTCATAGAATCAACAAACAACCTGTATGCAAAAAGTGCCAGATCCCGAATGGAGTCAAATAACATTAATATTAATCCGGCAACTCCTTTGGTGACTTCCTCTTTAAATATTAATCCCGGTTCTTTTGATGTGACAGTGTATGATATAGATGGCAATGAGGTGGCAAAAAGGACGATAAACATTGATGCTGCAACTTCTATGTCAGGTATCAGTGGTTCCAACTCAATTGAGGGGCAAATCATCGCAAATAAAGATGACAACAGTGATGCAAATGCCAATAATGATGTTGATGATTATATGATCTTTAATTATGCACCAAATGCGAATGGTGATATAAAACTTGAACTCAGCATGAATACAGCTGCCAATTCGCAAGGCTATACATTTGCCGTTGTTGACAACTTACCTGATAATACATTTGCATCAGGAACAAATTTTGCAGGTGCTATAGGGCTTGGTTCCTTTTTTGAGGGGACTAATGCAAGAGATATTCGTCTCAATACACAATACAGGAATAATCCGACACAATTACATGCTGGCTATTCATCCAATGCAGGTGATAACAGAGTCGCTCTTGATATGGTTCAGCAACAGTTTGAATCCTATAAATTTCAGGTAGGAAATGAGCAGTATGATACGACAACATACGGGATGTTTGATATTACCAGTACCTATGTAGGCATCTCAACAAATTCAGCCATAACAAGGAATGAAACTGTTTCTACGCAATTTAATGCGACAGAGATGGAATATAATTCTATTACAAAAGTAAGTATTGATGAAGAGATGACAAATCTCATCAAGTATCAGACTTCTTACGGTGCTGCCGCAAAAGTGATTACTACTGTTGATCAAATGATGCAGACACTTTTAGGCATTAAACAATAGCTTTATGCCTAAATTCAGTATATTTATACTCATCTTTATTTTCCTGTTTTCGTTTTTCGGATCACAACTATACCATGCCAGCCCCTATGCTTTAGATGCAAAAGCAATTTTGTTGGCGCCTTCTTTGATGCACCCTTTAGGCACGGACAGGCTGGGAAGGGATATATTGGCTCGCCTTATTGCCGGAGGAGAAGTTTCTCTTGTTATTGGGGCAGGGAGTGCTTTTGTCGCTTCTTTTATTGGACTGATTCTGGGTTCGATGGCCGGATATTTCAAAGGAAGCGTGGACAGGATTTTTGTCATTACAGTCGATCTTTTTTTGACATTTCCGACATTTTTTTTACTGCTTGCATTGGTCAGTTATGTCAATGCCTCTGCTTTGGTCCTGATTGTTATCATATCAATTACAGGGTGGATGACAACTGCCAGGCTGATACGCTCTGAGAGTTTTAAAATTACTTCCCAGCCTTATATTAAAATACTCAAGATCGCAAAGGTAAATACATTAAAAATTCTTTTAAAATATTATGCCCCTGTTTTGGCTCCGATTTATTTTGTAAGTTTTACTTTCGGCGTGGGCGGTGCTATTTTGGCAGAGTCAGGATTGAGTTTTTTAGGATTGGGAATTGTCGCACCTCAGATGAGCTGGGGGACAATTTTAAGTGGAGGAAAAGATGTTATTGACATTGCCTGGTGGGTGAGTTTTTTTCCAGGTTTAATGATTTTTTTAGTCACTTTTTCACTTATTAATATTTCAAACTATTTACAGCAGATTACAAATCAACAAGAGATTCAAAGCTAAAGGAAAAACGTATGAAAGAGCATAAAATAGGCTATTATTTTATCGTTATGGCAAGTGTTGTGATTGTCCTGGCAGGCATAAAAAGTGCATCAGTCATTATCATTCCGTTTTTACTCTCTTTGTTTATTGCAATTATCCTCTCTCCTTTGTATAATTATTTTAAGTCAAAGTCGATACCGGATATTGTGTCTGTTACTTTGGTAATAACAGTCTTTATTCTGTTTTTGGCGCTGATTGCAAAACTTGTGGGTAATTCAGTGCATGATTTTAGTGCCAATATTGATACATATGCACAAAAACTTGCGCAATATTATCAGCTTATTTCACACTATACCGCTTCTTTCGGTATAGAAATTTCAACTGAGGATATAGCAAACCTGATAAATATGAAACAGGCGATGAAATTCGCAACAAGTATTATTCAAAGTATGGGTGCTATGTTTACAAATGGTTTTATCATTATTTTAACAGTGATATTTATGCTGCTTGAATCACAATATTTTGTAAAAAAAGTGGAACTGGCTGACGGACATCAAGAGACAATGGCTCATATAGAAAGAATTTTTTCTAAAATAAAAAACTATATGGTACTCAAAGCACTCATCTCATTGTTTACCGGTGCCATCATATGGATGAGTCTCTATTTTTTAGGTACAGATTATGCCTTTTTATGGGGAGTATTGGCTTTTATGTTAAACTTTATCCCAAATATAGGTTCAATAATTGCAGCCATTCCTGCAGTTTTAATTACTTTAGTGCAGCTGGGAGGCATGAGCGCTTTGGCAGTCATGGTGTTATACACTGTGATAAATATAGTCATAGGCTCTATTCTTGAACCTAAAATTATGGGAAAAGGTTTAGGACTGTCCACCCTGATAGTTTTTCTTTCACTCATGTTCTGGGGATGGCTTTTGGGCATAGTAGGCATGCTTTTGTCAATTCCTTTAACAATAATGGCAAAGATTATTTTTGATGCCAATCAAAATACACAATGGATAGGCGTCCTGCTTGGAACAGGTGACAATATTGCATTGAATGAAGAAACTAATAAGTAAAATACAAGAGCAATATAGCTATACTACAAAAAAATATATAGATTACTCAGTAGGAAAAATTTTGATATTAATGATAGATAATTATGACAGTTTTACATACAATATTGTTCAGTATTGCAGGGAACTTGGAGCGGATTTAAAAATTATACGCAATGATGAGATGAGTGTGCAAGAGATAGAAAATCTTCATCCGGAAAAAATTATAATTTCTCCCGGACCGGCTTCTCCTGATGAGGCAGGTGTAACCTTGGAAGTGATAAATTATTTTCAGGACAAATTGCCGATTCTTGGTATATGCTTAGGGCACCAGAGTATTGCACAGGCTTTTGGTGCAGATATCGTGCGTGCCAAAAATATGATGCACGGTAAAACATCAAAGATTAAACACTCTACATGTAAACTCTTTGACACTCTGCCGGATGAATTTACGGCAACACGTTATCATTCTCTGATAGTCGATAAAAAGAGTATACCGGAGAGTATCGAACCGACAGCCTTCAGTATGGATGATGATGAAATAATGGCACTAAAAATAAAAGATAAAGATATTTACGGCGTGCAGTTTCATCCTGAATCTATAATGAGCGAATACGGACATGAAATTATTGGAAATTTTCTAAAATTATGAAATATCGAATCATCTTATTCCTGATACTTGGATTGGATGCATCTATTCTTATTTTTCAAACTACGCAAATTTCCATCTCTCCCTCTGAAGCATCACTTTTGTACGGAGATGCTTCCTTCTTGCAGCAATTAGTGAAACTCTCATTAAAAATATTTGGACAAAATGATTTTGCATTACGGTTTGTGATGATACTTTTACATCTTTTAAGTGCATGGCTTTTATATGCGATTTCTGCAAAATACTTGGCATTAGAGAGAAACAGGTTATGGCTAGTAACAGTATTTGTACTTTTGCCTGGAGTTGTCAGTGCTGCTCTTGTTGTCAGTCATGCCGGTTTGATTATTTTTGGACTGTTTCTGTACATATATCTGAGTCAAAAACTGAATGATTATTACTTGAATGTTCTGTTGTTTTTGTATGCACTGCTAGATGCGGGTTTTGTTTATCTGTTTGCAGGACTTGCAATATTTTATTTATTTCAAAAAAATAAAATATTGTTTTTATACAATCTTTTTCTTGCAGGTTTATCTGTTTATATCTACGGTTTAAATATATCGGGTGTACCAAGTGGTCATTTTTTAGACACAATCGGAGTTTACAGTGCTATTTTTACCCCTGTTATATTTATATATATTTTTTATACGCTGTATCGTGGTTACCTTAATGACGAGAATGACAAAATATGGTATATAGCATCAACTGCTTTATTGTTTTCTTTACTCCTGTCATTTAGACAACGTGTCGAACTTGAGTTATTTGCACCTTATCTGATTTTAGCGCTGCCCTTGGCGGCGAAAACTTTTGCACATTCATACAGGGTGAGACTGACAAACTTCAGGAAAAGATACAGAGCAATATTTGTGTTGGCCTTTGTATTTTTAATTTTTAATACTCTAATTGTAATGTTTAACAAAGAACTGTATTTACTTTTAGACAATCCAAAAAAACATTTTGCATATAAAATGCATATTGCCAAAAAACTTGCAACCGAGTTAAAAGCAATGAATATATTGTGTGTGAAAACCAGCCAGGATATGCAGAAAAGATTAAAATTTTATTTTATTGATAAATGTGATGAAAATGTTTTACAAGAACTGAAACCTCATTCAAATATTAAGAGCGATGTTACTATACGTTACAAAAATAAAATACTGTATAAGGCTAATGTTACTAAAATAAACAATAAATAAATCTATTTAATGGTTAATATAAACCAAAGATATTTGTTGGATACTTTATGCTAGAATAATCCACAAATATCAAAATAGGGAGTTTCTATGGCTCAAAAAGCGATACGAGAATATGACGCGAAGTCAATTTTAGCAAAACATTGGAATAAATACTTTCCAGATTTCACTTATGCATACGAGACGGTTCTGGTAACATCAGGTGCGGAACTGCTTGAAGCTGCAAAAGAAAAACCATGGTTAAAAGAAAAACCATTAGTTGTAAAACCGGATATGCTGTTTGGTAAACGTGGTAAAAACAACTTGGTGCTTTTTAAAGATCAAAAACCGGGTGATGTTACTTTAGAAAAAGCTGCAGCATGGATTGACGAAAAAGCGAAAGAAGATGTGGCAGTCTATTTTTCATTTGAGGGAGATACTCCGACAGGTGAGCCAAAAGTAGACAGATTGACTCACTTTATTGTTGAGCCGTTTACTCCGCATGATCAGTCTGAAGAGTATTATATTTCAGCAACTGTGGTAGGAGATGAAGATGTTCTCTACATGTCAGCTGAAGGCGGTATGGAAGTTGAAGAGGGATGGGATGAAAAAGTTACCGAAGTTGCATTCCCGATTACTGCTACAGAAGAAGAGATCGCCGAGAAAATAAAAGCAAATATTCCTGCAGACGTAAAAGAAGAAGATAAAGAAAATTTTGCAAAATTTGCAATCGGTTTCTTTAAAGCGTATCGTGAACTAAATTTTGCATACCTTGAAATTAATCCATTTGTTATGCAAGGAACAAAAATTGAGCTTTTAGACATGGTTGCAAAACTGGATGATACTGCCGGATTTATGATGGTAGAAGAGTGGGGTGATGTTGAGTATCCAACTGCATTTGGTATGGAAGCAAAATCTCCGGAAGTTGAAGCAATCGAGGAAGCAGATGCAAAAACAGGTGCTTCACTCAAGCTTACATTACTGAAGCCTGAAGCCAGAATATGGACTATGGTTGCCGGTGGTGGTGCTTCAGTTGTATACGCTGATACTATTGCTGATTTTGCAGGTATTGAAGATTTAGCGAACTATGGTGAATACTCAGGTGGTCCAACTACGGGTGAAACAAAATTTTATGCTGAAACACTTCTTGATTTAATGACAAGAGAAAAAGATCCTCAAGGGCGTGATAAAATCTTAATCATTGGTGGAGCGATTGCAAACTTTACAGATGTTGCAAAAACATTTACAGGTATTATTCAGGCTTTTGAAAATTACGCCGATAAAATGAAAGATGTAGGTATAAAAATTTATGTCAGACGTGGTGGTCCAAACTATGAAAAAGGTTTAAAAGACATCAAAGAAGCTGCTGACAGATTAGGTTTAAACATTGAAGTATATGGTCCGGAAACACATGTAACAGACATCGTGCGTATGGCATTAGAAGAGAAGTAAGGAGAAAAGATGGGAAAATTATTTACTAGAGATACACAAGCAATTTTTTGGAATAACAACAAAACTGCTATCCAGAGAATGCTTGACTATGATTACACAATCAAAAGAGAAACACCATCTGTTGCGGCAATCGTTGCACCTACGAGTTCAAACAAATTTGAAAAGTTTTTTTGGGGTGCGGATGAGATTATGGTCCCTATTTACAAAAGTACAGCAGAAGCAAAAGCTGCTCAGTCGCAAGCTGATGTACTTTTAAACTTTGCATCATTCAGAACGGCTTATGATGTAACAATGGAAGCCTTAAACCTTGGCGGCTTTAAAACAATCATGATCACAGCTGAGGGAATTCCGGAAAGACTTGCCCGTGGCATGAATGCCTATGCAAGAGAACTCAATGTAACTGTTATAGGACCTGCAACTGTTGGTGCTATTGTTCCGGGTGCATTTAAAATTGCCAATATCGGTGGTACTATTGAAAATATTATCAACTCAAAATTGCACCGTGCCGGTTCTTGCGGACTTGTGACACGCTCTGGTGGACTTTTTAACGAACTTTCAAATATTATTGCAATTAATGCTGACGGTATTGCGGAAGGTGTTGCTATCGGTGGTGACAGATTCGTAGGATCAGTTTTTATTGACAATTTATTGCGTATGCAAGAAAACCCGGATGTAAAATATATGATTTTACTTGGTGAAGTCGGTGGTACAGAAGAGTATAAAGTAATCGAAGCAGTAAAATCCGGAAAAATTACTAAGCCAATTATTGCATGGTGTATCGGTACTATTGCTAAGTATTATGATTCCGGTGTTCAATTCGGGCATGCTGGTGCTTCCGCTAATGCTGAGCGTGAAACTGCTGAAGCTAAAAACAAAGCGATGGCTGAAGCTGGTATACATGTACCGGCTACATTTAACGATTTACCGGCAACTATCATGGAAGTTTATGATGATTTGAAAACAAAAGGCATTATTGGGGAAATTGAAGAACCTGAAATCAATGTTATTCCTAAAATGCGTCGTTCTAAAAACTTTATCTGTACTATTTCTGATGACAGAGGGGAAGAGGCTACATATGCAGGCTTTCCTATTTCATCTGTTGCGACTCCGGATACAGGTAAAGGTATCGGTGATGTTATTTCACTTTTATGGTTTAAAAAACAGTATCCCAAATGGGCGACAGATTTTATAGAAACAGTTATAAAAACAGTAGCAGACCACGGTCCTGCGGTTTCTGGTGCGCATAATGCAAAAGTAACAGCACGTGCAGGTAAATCAGTTGTTGAATCACTTGTAACCGGTTTATTGACAATTGGTCCGAGATTTGGTGGTGCAATTGACGGTGCGGCAAAATATTTTAAATATGCTGATGATAACAATCTTTCTCCAAAAGAGTTTTTAGCATATATGAAAAGTGAAGGTGTACCAATTCCAGGTATCGGTCACCGTATTAAATCTCTTAAAAATCCGGATCTTCGTGTTACGGGTCTTATGAATTACGCAGCAGAACATTTTCCAAGTACTCCACTTCTGGATTATGCAAAAACTGTTGAAGCGTTAACAACATCAAAAAAAGAGAATCTTATCTTAAATGTTGATGGTACTATAGGTATTTTAATGGTTGATATGTGGAGAGCACTGGGATACTCTGAAGAAGAAATTAATGAATTTATCGAATCAGGTACTCTTAACTCTTTCTTTATCGTCGGCCGTTCAATAGGTTTTATCGGGCACGTTCTTGATGAAAAACGTCTTGCTATGCCAATGTACAGACATCCGATGGATGATATTCTTTACGATGTAAAAAAAGCAGAAAAAATTTAATTATTCTGCATGAGACAAAGAGGTTACTCTTTGTCTCATCTTCATTCCTTTTCCCCTTTTTATTCTATTCTGATATACTACACTCATGAAAAAAGCTTTTACTCTTTTAGAAATTGTTTTTGTGGTGGTTGTAATTGGTATATTGGCAGCAGTTATAATTCCGCATACCAAGACCAATCCTTTACAGGAAGCAGCTATACAATTGGTTTCCCATATAAGGTATACGCAGCATTTGGCAATTATTGATGACAAGTTTGATGCGAATGAGCCATACTGGTTTAGGCAAAAGTGGCAATTGGCATTTTCCACGGCTGCCGGAACAAACTCTTATATGATATTTTCGGATTCTCCTGCCAAAATTGGTGGAGCGTATGATGGTAATCCAAGCGCGAACAATACATATACTGATGTGGAAGTAGCACAAAATCCGCTAAAAAAAGGTAAGTATTTGATTGGTGTTGCAAATAATAATTTTGACAATTCTGAAACAAAACATCTTTCAAAAGAGTTGGACATAGGCAAGAAATATGGTATTGCTGCTATTACAGTGACAGGAGGAAGCACAGGTTCAGGAGCAAGAAGAATTTTGTTTGATCATATAGGCAGACCATACAGAGGGAATACAAGTTCAACTTCTATGGTTGCTTTAAATTCTGCTGTTGATAGAATTGCGACATCAGCAATTTATATAAAGCTTTGTTTGGATGTTTGTATTAATCCAAAAACGAGTGCGAACAACAGGAATGAGATTGTAATTAAAATAGAACCGGAAACCGGGTATGCACACATATTATAGCTATAGACGTGAAAAAAATATTAAGAAACAGTAACTTCAAAAACTTTTTAAAAAACCCACCAAACATTAAGCAGTCTCTAAGCAATACTCCCCTATAATTCCCATCCACAAACAGAGAGACCTTGTTTAAAAGGCCTGAAGAGACTTCGAGTAGAAGCTTTTAAAAATGTTTGAGATCATTGAAAACTAAGCAAGTAAGAGACTTTTTAACTTTAGAGTTAAAGAGATAAATTACTTAGAAATAACTAATAAACAACAACCGTCTATTCTATTTTGAAATCCATACAGGCTTGCCTGTATGGTTCCCTTAATAGTAATAGATAACTATACAGTCTAGTAATAGAACCTTAAGCAGTTTTATTAAGACTTAAAATAACAAAGCCAATGATTTAATAATCTTGGGCAAAAGATCAGTAATAAGTTTACTTATCTTTCTGTAATAACAATTATGGAGAGTTTGATCCTGGCTCAGAATGAACGCTGGCGGCGTGCTTAACACATGCAAGTCGAACGGTAACAGATAGTAGCTTGCTACTATGCTGACGAGTGGCGCACGGGTGAGTAATATATAGATAATGTGCCCCTTGGACCGGGATAGCCATTGGAAACGATGATTAATACCGGATACTCCTTCTTATCACAAGATAAGTCGGGAAATGGATTCCGCCAAGGGATCGGTCTATATCCCATCAGCTAGTTGGTAGTGTAAGAGACTACCAAGGCGATGACGGGTAGCGGGTTTGAGAGGATGATCCGCCACACTGGTACTGAGACACGGACCAGACTCCTACGGGAGGCAGCAGTGAGGAATATTGCACAATGGGGGAAACCCTGATGCAGCAACGCCGCGTGGAGGATGACGCATTTCGGTGTGTAAACTCCTTTTATATGTCAAGAAAATGACGGTAGCATATGAATAAGCACCGGCTAACTCCGTGCCAGCAGCCGCGGTAATACGGAGGGTGCAAGCGTTATTCGGAATCACTGGGCGTAAAGGACGCGTAGGCGGGGTGGAAAGTCAGGTGTGAAAGCCTACAGCTTAACTGTAGAACTGCACTTGAAACTCTCACCCTAGAGTATGGGAGGGGCAGATGGAATTAGTGGTGTAGGGGTAAAATCCGTAGATATCACTAGGAATACCGAAAGCGAAGGCGATCTGCTGGAACATAACTGACGCTAAGGCGTGAAAGCGTGGGGAGCAAACAGGATTAGATACCCTGGTAGTCCACGCCCTAAACGATGAACACTAGTCGTCGGGATGCTAGTCATCTCGGTGATGCACTTAACAGATTAAGTGTTCCGCCTGGGGAGTACGGTCGCAAGATTAAAACTCAAAGGAATAGACGGGGACCCGCACAAGTGGTGGAGCATGTGGTTTAATTCGAAGATACGCGAAGAACCTTACCTAGCCTTGACATTGATAGAACACTTTAGAGATAGAGTGGTGCCCTTTGGGGAGCTTGAAAACAGGTGCTGCACGGCTGTCGTCAGCTCGTGTCGTGAGATGTTGGGTTAAGTCCCGCAACGAGCGCAACCCTCGTCCTTAGTTGCTAGCAGGTTAAGCTGAGCACTCTAAGGAGACTGCCTTCGTAAGGAGGAGGAAGGTGAGGACGACGTCAAGTCATCATGGCCCTTATGGCTAGGGCTACACACGTGCTACAATGGGGCGTACAGAGTGTTGCGATACCGCGAGGTGGAGCTAATCACTTAAAGCGTCTCTCAGTTCGGATTGGAGTCTGCAACTCGACTCCATGAAGCTGGAATCACTAGTAATCGTAGATCAGCAATGCTACGGTGAATACGTTCCCGGGTCTTGTACTCACCGCCCGTCACACCATGGGAGTTGATTTCACCCGAAATCGGGAAGCCAACCTTCGGGGGGCTACCGCTTACGGTGGAATTAGCGACTGGGGTGAAGTCGTAACAAGGTAACCGTAGGAGAACCTGCGGTTGGATCACCTCCTTTCTAGAGTAAAGAGCACTCATTCGATTGAGTGGCTCAACACAAGAAAATCTCACACGAGAAATAGTTTATTGGTTGTTTCAAAAGTTACTTACTTGCTTAGTTTTCAGTGATCTGTGTTCATTTGAATTACGATTATGTCAAAGGTGTAACCTTGAGAGGGCTTTGCTTTCTGAGGGATTTTAGCTTTAGTCAAGGAAGGTTCTTTGCTGAAGGCGGAGCGTACAAACTGTACGTGACAACTGAAGTAAAGGTTCTGACGCAGAATAAAGTTAAAAGCACCAGAAAGGGCCTATAGCTCAGCTGGTTAGAGTGCACCCCTGATAAGGGTGAGGTCCCAGGTTCAAGTCCTGGTAGGCCCACCATTTCTTAGCGATTTGCACTTAAAAAAGAAACTCACATACTAAAGTATGCTTCGCTTCTTTTTTAAGCACAACTCATCTAAGAAACAAGTTTCTAAATTAAATATAAGTTCTTAAAGTCATAAGAATTTATATTTGGTTTAAAAACCAAACGATCATTAAATTACAATTGTTAAAGTCAACAACTTTAATTATAGAGATATAATTAAAAACTAAATAACTACAATAACAGATCATTCATCTTGTTTAATGTATTCATACATTAAATAAGGTAGTGAACGCAACATAGAATAAAAAGATATTAAGGGCCATAGGTGGATGCCTTGGCTAGTAGAGGCGATGAAAGACGTACTAGGCTGCGAAAAGTCTCGGGGAGCTGCCAAGAAGCTTTGATCCGGGAATTTCTGAATGGGGCGACCCAGCACGGAGCGATTCGTGTTACCACCTTCGGGTGGGGCGAACTTGGGGAAGTGAAACATCTCAGTACCCAAAGGAAGAGAAATCAAACGAGATTCCGAGAGTAGCGGCGAGCGAAATTGGAATAGGGCGCATACATTTAGCATATTTGTTAGCAGAACATTCTGGAAAGGATGAGCATAGAGGGTGATACTCCCGTAAGCGAAAACATTTATGTGGAACTAAGGTATGGAACGAGTAGGTCGGGACACGTGTTATCTTGACTGAATATGGGGGGACCACCCTCCAACCCTAAATACTACTACTAGACCGATAGCGAACAAGTACCGTGAGGGAAAGGTGAAAAGGACCGCGGTGAGCGGAGTGAAATAGAACCTGAAACCTATGGCTTACAATCATTCGGAGCACTATTATAATGTGTGACGGACTGCCTTTTGCATAATGAGCCTGCGAGTTGTGGTATCTGGCAAGGTTAAGCGAACGCGAAGCCGTAGCGAAAGCGAGTCTTAATAGGGCGACATAGTCAGATGCTGCAGACCCGAAACTGAGTGATCTATCCATGAGCAGGTTGAAGCTGGTGTAAGAGCCAGTGGAGGACCGAACCCGTAGAAGTTGAAAATTCTTGGGATGACTTGTGGATAGGGGTGAAAGGCCAATCAAACTCAGTGATAGCTGGTTCTCTCCGAAATATATTTAGGTATAGCCTCGAGCATTAGCGTATAGGGGTAGAGCACTGACAGGGCTAGGGCTGCTTACCGCGGTACCAAACCCTATCAAACTCCGAATACTATACGTGTAACCTCGGGAGTCAGGCGTAGGGTGATAAAATCCTATGTCGAGAGGGGAACAACCCAGACTAACAGCTAAGGTCCCAAAGTTTTATCTAAGTGGAAAAGGATGTGGAGTTGCTGTGACAACCAGGAGGTTGGCTTAGAAGCAGCCATCCTTTAAAGAAAGCGTAACAGCTCACTGGTCTAGCGATTCTGCGCCGAAAATATAACGGGGCTAAGATAAACACCGAAGCTTTAGATTTACAGTTTACTGTAAGTGGTAGGAGAGCGTTCCATTCAGCGTTGAAGGTATACCGGTAAGGAGTACTGGAGCGGATGGAAGTGAGCATGCAGGCATGAGTAGCGAGAAAAGAAGTGAGAATCTTCTTCGCCGTAAACCCAAGGTTTCCTACGCGATGCTCGTCATCGTAGGGTTAGTCGGGACCTAAGTCGAGTCCGAAAGGGGTAGACGATGGCAAATCGGTTAATATTCCGATACCGACATTACATCGTTTGAGTGATGGGGGGACGCATAGAGTTAAAGGGGGTCACTGATGGAATAGTGGCTCGAAGGACGTAGGTCGTAGCGTAGGCAAATCCGCGCTACATGAGACCGAGATCTGACAGGCTGGTCAATCTTTTCGGAGAGCGACCAGAACCCTTGATACTGTCGTGCCGAGAAAAGCCTCTAAACGAGATGTAATGTTGCCCGTACCGTAAACCGACACAGGTGGGTGAGATGAGTATTCTAAGGCGCGTGGATGAACCCTTGTTAAGGAACTCTGCAAACTAGCACCGTATCTTCGGTATAAGGTGTGCCCTAAGTGTTAGGAGATTTACTCTCCAAAGCACTGACGGGTCGCAGCAAAGAGTCCCTCCCGACTGTTTACCAAAAACACAGCACTCTGCTAACACGTAAGTGGATGTATAGGGTGTGACGCCTGCCCGGTGCTCGAAGGTTAAAAGGATTGCTTAGCTTCGGCGAAGGCATGAATTGAAGCCCGAGTAAACGGCGGCCGTAACTATAACGGTCCTAAGGTAGCGAAATTCCTTGTCGGTTAAATACCGACCTGCATGAATGGCGTAACGAGATGGGAGCTGTCTCAACAAGGGATCCAGTGAAATTGTAGTGGAGGTGAAAATTCCTCCTACCCGCGGAAAGACGGAAAGACCCCGTGCACCTTTACTATAGCTTGACACTGCTATTGGGATATTCATGTGCAGGATAGGTGGGAGCCGTTGAACCTGGGACGCCAGTTCCAGGGGAGGCATCCTTGAGATACCACCCTTGAATATTCTGATAGCTAACTCCGTACGATTATCTCGTGCGAGGACAATGTCTGGTGGGTAGTTTGACTGGGGCGGTCGCCTCCTAAAAAGTAACGGAGGCTTACAAAGTTCGGCTCAGAAGGGTTGGAAATCCTTCGTAGAGTATAATGGCATAAGCCGGACTGACTGTGAGACATACAAGTCGAGCAGAGTCGAAAGACGGTCATAGTGATCCGGTGGTTCTGTGTGGAAGGGCCATCGCTCAAAGGATAAAAGGTACGCCGGGGATAACAGGCTGATCTCCCCCAAGAGCTCACATCGACGGGGAGGTTTGGCACCTCGATGTCGGCTCATCGCATCCTGGGGCTGGAGCAGGTCCCAAGGGTATGGCTGTTCGCCATTTAAAGCGGTACGCGAGCTGGGTTCAGAACGTCGTGAGACAGTTCGGTCCCTATCTTCCGTGGGCGTAGGAACGTTGAGGAGAGCTGACCCTAGTACGAGAGGACCGGGTTGGACGTGCCACTGGTGCACCAGTTGTCCTGCCAAGGGCATAGCTGGGTAGCTACGCACGGATGAGATAACCGCTGAAAGCATCTAAGCGGGAAGCCAACTCCAAGATGAACGTTCCCTGAAGTACGCTTGAAGACTACAAGCTTGATAGGCTGGATGTGTACGCACAGCAATGTGTTTAGCTGACCAGTACTAATAGTACGTTTGTCTTTTTACCAAGTTCTTAAATGAACACAATTGCTTCACTACCTTATTTAGTGTATTTATTAAATAAGAGATATGTTAGTAGTTATTTGGAACCGGTACTTTAGTGCCGGCTGTTGTTGATTTTACCAATTCTAACTTAATGAGCAATCATTAACTCACTCAACTGGTCCTTGTAAGATCAGATATAAATACATCAGTCAGATGTCTTTATATCTGATCTTGTCTAGGTGGCTATAGAGAGAGGGAAACGCCTGGCCCCATTCCGAACCCAGAAGCTAAGCCTCTCATCGCTGATAATACTGCAGGTTTCACTTGTGGGAATGTAGGTCGCTGCCTAGTTGATCGGATTTTTTCTTACTCTTTAACTATTTTATAATCATTGATACTCTTTACATCTAACGACTAATCTTATCCATAGTATTATTTTTATATAATTGTAAAAAAATGGAAAGAGAATGTTATTGGAAAACGGGTGGAAAAATTTTCTCAATGATGAAATTCATAAAGAATATTTTATCAAACTTCTTAAAAAAGTATCTTTGGAATATAAATCAAAAACTGTATTCCCCAATTTTGAAAATATATTTAGAGCTTTTAATTTAGTAAAGCCTTCTGAAGTAAAAGTTGTAATTATAGGACAGGATCCATACCATGGAATAAATCAGGCTACCGGTCTTGCTTTTTCTGTTTGTCCAAAATGTAATATTCCACCTTCGCTAAAAAACATATACAAAGAGTTAGTCGATGATATAGGTTGTAAATATCCGAAAAACGGGGATTTGACACAATGGGCAAAAGAGGGAGTTTTGTTGATTAATGCTGTTTTAACTGTTGAACAGGGGAAGGCAAATTCTCATAAAGATTTTGGCTGGCAAAAGTTTACTGATGCCGTTATTAAAAAACTCTCTGATGAAAAAGAACATTTGGTTTTTATATTATGGGGTGGACCGTCACAAAAAAAAGAGTTTCTAATTGATACAACAAAACATTGTATTATTAAATCTTCTCACCCTTCTCCGCTCTCGGCATACAGAGGTTTTTTTCATTCAAAGCCTTTTTCCAGAGCAAATGAGTATTTGATCAAACATAAGAAAAAGCCTGTTGAATGGTGTCTCAGTGCAGAACAAACTCTGCTATGACAGGCAGATGGTCTGAATAGCCTTTCCCTTTGTGACGTCTTAATCTGCTCCTGGTTGTCTGCCATCTGTAAATCTCTTTTCCTTTAAACAGATAGGGCTTTTCAAAAGCAGCGATACTATGTGGTTTATAATCAATGCCTTTTTTATCAAGAAGTGCGGCTGTGACTAAAATACTGTCCATTGCTTCTTTTTTGCCTCTATAGATATAGCTGTATCTTTTTTCTAATTCAGTGTCATACCATAAGTTGTAAAAATCATAAGGTGCCAGATGTATATTTAGTGATGAATTCTGATACTTTATAGTACCCAGTATATGATTGATACCTGTTATTCCATCTGTGTCATTATGTTTTCTTTTTCTTTTAAAAATTTCATACTCTTCATAATCAGAATTAAAATCACCAAGTGCAATTATATTTTTATTTTTTCCCAGTTCTTCAATTCTTTTTCTGAGTTTTTTTGCAGAGACTATACGCATGCTTTCCGGACCTGCTTTTGATTTCCAATGATTAATTAAGATATACAAATCTTCATTGCCTATTTTAAATTTCACTTCTAAAATATTTCTATATCTGTAGGAAGATGTGACAGCAATTTCATGTGTATATACAAACGGAATTTTACTCAAAATGGCTACTTTGATTGTTGTAGATTTTAAATTGGCAATTTTATAGTACTGGTAATAAACTCCTTCTCTTTTTAAAGTATATCGTAGATCTTTGAGTGCCTGAAGAGATTCTATCTCTTGGAGTCCAATGATATCGGGATTGATATCTTTGATGACTTTTGCAATATTTTTAAGTTTTTTTCTATAATTTTTATCATTCCAATTTGATTTTGCATAAGGAATATATTCTTTATACTCATGTCCGTTTCGTTGCAAATCAAAAAGATTTTCAACATTATATGTTGCAATTTTCAAAGTTGTTTCTCCATACATTAATGTGATAAGCAGAGTTAAAAGAAAGAATACTCTCACTTTATTATACCGTTGAGTCTTAATAGTTGCGTTGTATCGGCATCTCTGCCCATCAGTTCATGAAAAAGTTCTTGCATACTTTGTGAACCGCCACGGTGTAAAATGATATTTTGATATTTTTTTGCTGTAGGGGAATTGAAAATATTTTCATCTACTACGGTGTAAAAAGTATCTGCACTCAGAACTTCGGCCCATTTGTAGCTGTAGTATCCTGCAGCATACCCACCTGAAAATATATGTGAAAATCCGTTTTGGAACTTGTTGTATTTTGGTGGTTTTATCAGTGCGGTTTTTTCTCGTATGGTGTCAAGCAGATTTTGCACTTCATCTCCCTTGTAAACTTTAGTATGCAGTTTAAAATCAAAGAGTGAAAATTCCAATTGTCTGAGCATACCCATTGCAGATAAAAAGTTTTTACTTTTTACGAGTTTATCTATCATTTCATCTGAAATAGTTTCATTTGTTTCATAGTGTTTTGCAAATATTTTGAGAACCTGAGGCTCATAAGCAAAATTTTCTAAAAACTGAGACGGAAATTCAACAGCATCCCATTCTACTCCATTGACACCGCTTACTTCATTTTCATTTACTTCACTCAGGATATGATGCAAAGTATGTCCTGTTTCATGAAAAAGAGTGACAACATCATCATGACGAAGCAGTGAAGGATTTGTATCATTTGATGGAGGAAAACTGCATACTATAAAGGCTGAGGCCAGCTGTTTTTTGCCTGCTTCATCTATGCAGTGTGTTTGCCAGTTATGCATCCATGCTCCGCCCCGTTTTGATTCTCTTGCTTCTAAATCAAGATAGATACGGGCTTTGAGTATGTCATTTTCATACACATCATAGGCATAGGCTTTTTCATGCCACAATTTTTCTTTCACCTGTTTACATGTAACATTAAAAAGCTTATCCAAGAAAGTAAACATCCCTGCAATAACATTTTTTTGTTCAAAATAAGGGCGATACTCCTCTTCATCTATGTCATATTGCTCTTTTTTTAATATTTCTGCATAGTAAGAGGTATCATGACTCTCCAGTTTGTGTGGAGCGATATTTTGAAGTTCCTGCAGTTCATTTTTTGCCTGGGGAATTGAATTTTCAAGTAAATTTTCTAAAAACCCTAAAACACTTTTTGTATCTTCGGCCATTTTTGTAGCAAGAGAAAGTTCTGCATAGTTTTTGAACCCTAAAAGCTGACTCATCTCCTGTCGCAGTGCCAACAGTTCATCAATTATTTTTGCATTCTGGGGTGCGCGTGAAACATAGGCACGGTAGAGTTCCTCTCGAATTGCTCTGTTCTTTCCATAGGTCATATAGGTTATGTATGATGGCATTTGCAGTGTCAATTTATATTTTACAACGCCATCGTCTTCAAATTTGGCATTTTCTATTTCACTTTTTGGCAAACCTTCTATATCTGCTTCATCAGTAATTATATATTCGTAGGCATTTGTTGCATCAAGCAGGTTTTGAGAAAAGTTATTGGAAAGTTCACTTTTTTTCAAGTTTATTTCCTGGAGCCTCTGTTTTGTTTTTTTATCTAGATGGGCACCGCTTAATTCAAAATGTAAAATATTTAATGCTAAAACTCTTTTTTGTTCACTGTTGAGGGATGTTTGTTCTTTTTGCATTATTTCTTTATATGCATTGTATATTTCAATGTTTTGTGAAAGCTGTGTCGAATACTCTGTAATAAGAGGGAGTGCTTCTGTATAGACCTTTTGTGTTTTTTCAGAGTTGTTTACCGCATTGAGATGAGACAGGGGTGTAAAAAACTGTTCAAGATACTCATCCATCATCTCCAGTGGTTTGACAAAGTTTGCATAGGTTTTTTCTTTTTGCCCAAGTAAGGTTTCTATCTTTTTGTTATTTTTATTGAGATGTTTTTGCAGTTCTTCTATAAAAGTATCCAAGTCACAATCAAATTGTAAAAATTTTGTCATCTATGTTTTCCTTTAGTCCTCAGTGTCTTTTTTCTGTCGCAGAGCACCGTATTTGTTTATGAGAATATTATCATACTTATTTGCATCTTTGATTAACTTTTCTATTGCAGTTTTTCCTTCTTCTTTTGTTAAGGAGGAGTCTACAACCAGATAGGAAAGATATACGCTGTTTTCATTGATAGAAAACTGTAAATAGGAGAGTTTGTTGTTCTCCTGGAGCAAAAAATCATACATCTTTTCAATGTTTTCTTTGGGAATACCGCAAAGCTTGGCATCTCCTATAATAATGCCGTTTTCATAATAGTTTATATTGATTCTTGCAGTTCCCTTGTCTATTCTCCAGGATGATTGGCTTCTTCTTGCCAGGGTAACATTTATGCCCAGGGACTCCAGTATATCTTCTATGAGTTTTGTCGGGCCTATAGGTGTGTAGCCTTTTCGTCTGAGTCTGGCTATTTCAAGTTCTGCTCCACATTTTGGGCAGTAGTCATTTTTTATATCTTTTTCTTGGATAAGATTTTTGCACGAAGGGCATTTAATGACATTTTCTACTCCGAGTTGTTTAAAAGCGGTGAGTGCATCTTGAAGATAATGTACAGGGAGTGCAAAACCCAGATTATTTGCATTTTGAATAATGAAAGTATTGACTCCTGTAACTTCCCCTTTGTCATTTAACAGAGGACCCCCGCTGTTTCCCGGGTTAATGGCAGCATCAATCTGAATATATTCAAGATCTCCCATAAGTCTGGCTGCACGGGAAACAATTCCCTCTGTCGCTGTATAATTAAGACCGTAAGGGTGTCCAATGGCTATGGTGGTATCACCGTTTTCTACGTTGGTTTTGGCAAGTTTAAGCGGGTTTTTTGGTTGTTTGAATTCATATTTTATAAATGCCAAATCATAATAGGGGTCATCATAAATAACTTTTGCAATACTTCGCTCAAAGTGCTCTGCTTTGATTACAACTTCTCTCAGCCCCGAACATACATGCGAATTTGTAATAATAAGATTATCTATAATAAAACCTGTTCCGCTGCCATAGGGTGTCATTATCTGTATAATGTTTTCAATGTAGGTTTCTAAAAGAGTTTGCGTATTCATTTGCTAGGCCTCATGAAAATCCAGATTTTTTAATGCACTGAAGTAACTGTTTGAAAAATCATTGAGTGAACTGAAATCAAGTTCATCACCAAAAGCGCTCAGTAGTTTATACTGATGTCTGTATCTGGAAACTGTTTCGTCAATTTGAGAGATTATCTCACTTTCTAAAAACTGGTTCTTTTGCGTATCATAATATCCTTTGCATCCCAGCGCATTCATATACTCAGCATAAATGACACAAATATAAATATGGAGTAATTTTCTGGCCGCAGGGTTCAATCCGTAGTTATACAGAGCATACAAGGCTATATAACTGTAAATGGTTGGTATGATTTGAGGATGGCGGTTGTTTTTGTACCATCTGAGCTTTATAAGTGATTCTTCTATAAAGTCAACAAACTCATCATAAGAACTTTTTTCAATTTGGCTGAATGTGTATTTGGCTTCATAAAAGTTTTGACTGAAGTCATCAAAATCAAGCTTTTCAAGACTTAAAATATATTTTGCAAGTTCCGCATTTTTTACTTCTGGCAGTGCTTCTTCATCTGCAAAATAATTTTGAAGTTTTTTTGTCATTTTTTGATAGATTTTAGACTTTGGTACCAAAAGATAGTCAATTTTAAATAAAAAGTTTAGATATAGAAATGCCTGCATACCTATACTGTCCTCTGCCGGCAATGTCTGTATTTTTGCATTAAGCTCTTCTGTCCAAATATGTAAATACTTATACTTTACATGTAACTCGGCAGTGTCAAGTTTTTGAATGTGGCCGATGTCCTCTAACTCTTTTTGTTCGAATTCACTAAGCATGTGTTCTTTGTCGTAATCTGCATTCAGTGCC
Source organism: Sulfurimonas sp. ST-27 (assembly GCF_048081595.1). Classification (GTDB taxonomy): domain Bacteria; phylum Campylobacterota; class Campylobacteria; order Campylobacterales; family Sulfurimonadaceae; genus Sulfurimonas; species Sulfurimonas hydrogeniphila. The sequence continues at coordinate 1,629,291 of NZ_CP182226.1, read as the reverse complement.
AGTTCTCTTAAAGGATAAAAAGCTTTCTTGGGGGTCATAGTAATATTGTCAAGACTGAGTTTTAATTTAATATGGTCGCCGTCACTGCAGTAATTTACATAGGTAAACTGGTAATTTCTTTCAAGTGCGTAGCGTTTGAGTGCAACATTTGCATTTTTTGCCTTGACCATAGTCACTTCGGCGTAGAGTTTTTTGTTTGTTGTGAAGCCGTTGATCTTTGCACTGCCTTGATACAGGATAAACTTCAAAGACTCCTTTTCCCGGGTGAGTATAATATTTTGATTGGGAAGACCGTTTTTGTAATTCATCAGAGAGTTGAAAAAGAATGTATAGGCATTTAAAATTTCTTTTTTTTCAAAGGCTTCGTAGGCTTTGTTAAAGAGTTCTTCTTCATTTTCTGCGATATCTGCATGAATACCTCTTCCAAAGCTTTTTGAACAATAGGACTTTGGCCGGAAAAAGTGGAACCAGTTCATAAATTTCCTTTTAGGGATGCCCTTTATTTTAATACCAAATAGATAAGTATAAAGTTTATAACTGTCATTATAGTAAAAGCCCTCTTATAAAAGAGTAAGGGTGATTTTTCAATGAGTGGTGCATTTTTAATAAAGTAGGGTTTTACCTTCTGCGGATGTGTAAGTTCATATTTCATCTCAGAGTAATGCTCATACCTTTGGTCTTTTTGAAGTGCAATAGCACGCATGATAACACTGTCAAGCCAATCAGGTATATTTGAATTGTAATAACTCGGTTTTTTGGCTTCTTTGAATGTCGGGTTTTGAAAGGGTTCTATCTCGCCGTAAGGGTATTTCCCCGTAAGACTTAAATAGAGTGTCACACCAATGGCAAAAATTTCGCTTGTTTCACTTATGGACTCGCCTTGAAATCGTTCAGGTGCCAAAAAACTCGGTGTACCGGCGCGGGACTCTTCTGAAAATATCTCTGTAATACTGCCAAAATCAATAACCTTGTATTCTGTATTATCATCGTCAATTTTGGCAATCATGATATTGTTTGGCTTGATATCACCGTGTACAAGATCATATTTAAGTAAAAACTGAGACATGTTTAAAAGTGTTTGCGCAAGTTCCACAGCATCATCTATCGTTACATGTAAGTGTGATGCCAGGTAATTATTTAAATCTTCTCCATCAAAGAGCTGCATAACATAGTATCGGGCACTTCTGTTTTTTGGAATGACAGCCTTTGGGAAAAACTTTGCTTTGAGACGTTTGGCATTCCATGCTTCTTTGACAAACAGATCTAAGATCTGATTATCTTCTTTGGATTCAACCGGTGCAAATTTAATGACGTATTGCTTTGTCTTTTTGCTGGCCAGCCAGGTCCTTTCGTTTTGTATGAGAGGTTTTTCAAGTTTATAGCCGTCTATGGTCTGACCTGCTTTGAGTGACCGTGGAATATCCAGTTTTTGCTGTTTGAGTATCTCTATCTCATCAGCATTGAGTACTTCCAACACAACTGCTGTTGTATCATCAGGAAGATGGTCTTTTGTATGGTTACTTGCTCGCTTGACAAGAGCAATAGCTCCTTTTGAAATATTGTCTTTTATTTCATTTTCAGAAAGCACATTGTACAAACCATCGCTGCAAAGGAGAATTTTATCATTTTTCTGAATAATATTTTCAAAATAGTAGGGTTCTACATCCTCACTGATACCAATAGCCTGCGTCAGGACATTTTCATATCCTTCTTCTTGCATGGCATGGTCAGATGAGAGCTGTGTCAGTGAAGCATCTCTGAGGAGATATACTCTGCTGTCTCCGACATTTACGCCGTATAAACGGTTTCCTTCTATAACAACGAGAGCAAGGGTTGTGATAAGTTCACTGCGTTCATAATTGAGTTGTGATTCTTTATAAAGAATTGTATTTATGGAATTGATAAATGTTTTTATAGATTTTTCGATTGACCATGACTTTGGGCGAATCTTAAAGTTGTTTATAAGATAGGAAGTCACTCTTTTTGCTGCTTGGGCACCTTCTTCGGCACTGCCGACACCATCACAGACTATGGCAACACTCAGGTTGCCGATAGTTGCCATATCATAAAAATCATCTCCGGTCAGTTCTTTGGTCTTTGCAAGTGAGAACCCGGAAGTTTTAATATTACCTTTTGCCATATTGCCCCTTTACATGTAAAGTAGATTATAGCAAAACGGTATTTATTTTAAAGAGTTTTTATGCCTGATTTTTTCTATGTGTGTAATATAAAGCCATACCTGTACAAATCGCTCCGCCAACAATATTTCCCAAAGTTACCGGAATTTCATTCCACAGCCACCACTGTGACACACTTACATTTGCACCAAGCATTATGCCTGCAGGAATAACAAACATATTTACAACGGCGTGTTCAAACCCCTGTCCAAAGAAAGTAAGAATCGGGAGCCACATAGCTGCAATTTTTCCTATTGTTGTTGTAGCTGTCAATGCCATAACGACACCCAAAGACACCATCCAGTTACAAAAAACAGCTTTTAAAAAGACGGTATAGATACCGTCTGCACCTATTTTTTCATATCCGATTGTTTTTGCTTCTGCAATATGCTTAATCATGTCTATGATAGGAGATGATTCCACATGTCCGAATTTTGTAGCAACCAGGCTGTAAAGAGCTGCAAAAAGCAGGCTGCCCAGCAGATTTCCTGTAAAGACCCAGAACCAGTTTACAGAGAGTTTTGCGAACCCGATTTTTTTGTCAAACAAAGATGTCGTCAATAAAGCAAAACTTCCGGTGACAAGCTCCAATCCCAGCAAAACAATCATAACAAAACCGACAGGGAAAATAAGCGCTCCGACAATAGGCAGATGTGTCTGTGTAGAAGCAACAATAGCCAGGGTTGTAGCAACCCCAAGAAGAGCACCCGCAAGGGAACCGCGTATCAATAAATCTTTTACACCCAATCCTGATTTGTATACTCCGGCTGTTACCATTCCATCTACAACTATCTCTGGTTTTACATAACTCATATGAATTCCTTATAATTTTATTTAATAAGTATAGCTTAAATCTGTATACTTAATAGGTTTATAATGATTAATTTTTAATCATTGTCAGCCAAGCTGATTAATGGAAGCAATTCAGAAAAAACAACGGCTCTTTTTGCTTCAACATCCAGCATCTTAAAAACAAGTTCATTGATGTTCTTATCAATATCGGAAACTATTTTATTGAGAGGTATCAGTTTTTCTCTTGGATTTTCATTTGTAAATCTGTTGTATGCCGTATACGGTTCTTGTTTGGAGAGGGCAAAATAGAGCTTACGGCCAAGTTCAAAAAGTTCAAACTCTTCAATATGTCCTGTTTTTGGAATTTTATTGATATTTAAATTAATATCAATGTTTTTTGCCCGTAAATATGCTTGCAGTTGCATGTAAAAACCTATATATGCATGAGAATATTGTGATAAAACCCTGTCATGAAATGCTTCAAAGGATTCATTCTTTAAACGCAGTTTTTTATACTCTGCTACAAGTGTTTCAACAAAATATTTAGAAAATTTCAATGGAGCAGATTTAATAACGGTATAACCGTTTTTTCCTTCACTGACGATTTTTCCGCCTATAGTTATATGAACACCGTCTTGGGTCTGTCCGTTTACTTTTGCTTTGCAGCCCTCAAACCCGATATCTCCTATCTCATGTGTTCCGCAGCCTTTGACACAGGCCGACCAGTACATTCGTACTCTTCCTGACTCAAGAGGCACTGCAGTACTTAAGTACTCAGCCATTTCGATAGCATCTTCTTTGTTCTCAATAACGCCAAAAGCACAATGCTTGGTTCCTGCACAGGCGACAAGGTTGTTAAAGTAAGGCGTGTTTATATTTTTGTATTTAGTGAAAAAAGAATCTTCTAAAAGTGCAGCCGCATCTTTGACGCCTAATATGTAGATATTTTGTTCAACACTGAATCTGATTTCTTGATTGCCGTGTATTTGGCTTAATTCAGATACTTTTATGAGATCGCTTCCTGTAAATATTCCCGAAGGTACGATAACCTGGACTCCAAACGAACCATCGCGTAGTTGGATTTTTCCGTGTTCTGAGTCTACAGGATCTATTTGTGTCATTGTGTCACCGGCGGTGGCAAAATTTACGCCTGCAACATCACGAATGGCTGCAGAAATTTCAGCCATGCCGACAGCCTCAATGAGAAAGTGCAGTCTGTTTTTGTTTCTGTTGTCACGGAAACCATACTTTTGAAAGATTGCTATAAGTGCACCGTAAGCCTGTAAAACTTCTTCTTCGTTTGCCAAAAATATGTCTGCATTTTTTGCAATCATACCGACTCTGCCGCCAAGAAACATATTGTAACCGTATACTCCGTCTTTTTGTGCAAGTACGAGAGAACAGTCATGTCCAAAAACATTACATCTGTTTGCGAGGGAGCCTGAAATCCCGGTATTGAATTTTCTTGGCAGTGTTGAGATCCAATCCGGATTTTTTAAAAATGTTTTTTCGATTTTTTTAAGTAAATCATACGAAGGAAGCACATTGTCAAAACCGTCTTTGTCAAATGGGTCTGTGACGATATTTCTAAAGTTGTCCACACCTGTCTGGTAGGAGGTGAGTCCAACTTCTTCAAGTCCGTTTAAAACAGCAGGCATATCTTCGATATTTAAAAAACGAAGTTCAATTTGTGCTCTGGTTGTGATATCAATATAATCCTGACCGAAATTTTTTGCAATTTCTCCGATTTTTTTTGCCTGAATTGCGTTGAGGTGTCCCCCTGCAACTCTGACTCTCATCATAAACTGCTTCGGCGTGAGACCGTCTTTGTCAAAGATTCCAAAACATTTCAGAAAATATTTTTTGTCTTCATCCTCAATTGCATCATATCCCTTTCGTGCATACTCTGTTATCTTTTCAAAAGCCTCCATAGGATTTTTAAGGTTTTTGACTGTTTCGATTTTATTAACTTTTTTACTTCTAGCTTCATATGCTTTTTCTAATACTTGTAATTGCAAAATATTCTCCATTTTCTCATTTATATTCTTCCGCCGGCTGCAACGCCCCAGGTTGTTCTCCATCGTGTTTTTACCAAACTTATTCCCATGATAGCTACAAGTACAACACCGGCAAATATAATAAAACCAGCCGAATAGCCGTCAAAGGCACCTTTTGACCATCCAAGCGTTTTAATAAGGGCTGTACCCCCGAGTCCGCCGGCTGCACCGATAATCCCCGTCATGATTCCAATATCTTTGCCAAATCGCTGAGGCACAAGTTGAAAAACTGCCCCGTTCGCCATGCCAAGGTTTGCCATTATTGCAAAGAGTACTGCAATTGCAACCCAAAACGGCAGAGTAACAGTTGCATTTACAATTGCCAATGCGGCTACAATACCAAAAAAGATATAAAGTGATTTGACACCACCCATTTTATCTGCAACAGCACCACCGACAGGTCTCAAGACTGCACCGGCAAAAATTGTAAGCGCTCCAAAATAACCGGCAATGACTTTAACATTGGGTTCATTAAATACACTGAGTCCAAAACTACTCATATCGGCTTGATAGGTGTTCATAAGATAAACTTTCATATATCCTGCAAATCCGACAAATCCTCCAAAGCTTACTGCATAAAAGAGGTTAAACCACCAAGTGTCTCTGTCACGTAAGAGTTTGGCATAATCTTTGAGTTTTTTAGGACGGGGCGTGTAAACCTCTTTTGGTGCATCTTTTGCCAAAAAGATGTATGTTACAAAGATTAAGGTTGATAATGCTCCACCAACTAAAAAGACTGCCTGCCACCCCCAAAGTTCTGCTATTTTTGGAGCAAACATAAAGTCAACAACAACACCAATATTGCCGGCACCTGCAATTCCCAAAACGACTCCCTGCAGTTTTGGCGGATACCACTGTCCTGCCTGTGGCAATGCAACCGCAAAAGAAGCACCTGCAAATCCGAGACCGACAGCTACAATCAGGAGTTCATTATAGGTAATGGTCTCTCCTCTGAAATAGGCGTAAAACAGCACAGATATAACAACTGCCTGACTCATAAGCGCTGTTTTTTTCGCACCGAATTTATCAACACCGAATCCAAGTACAATACGAAGCAGTGCTCCTGTCAAAATCGGAATAGAAAGCAGTGTGGCTTTTTGTGAGGCACTCATTATAAATCCGTGCATTGCCAATGATTCACTGATTTCTGTTGCCAATGGGCCTAGCATGGTCCAGACCATAAAGCTAAAATCAAAATAAAGAAAAGCTGCAAAAAGTGTTTTTGCATCGCCTTGACCTTTGAGGGCTTTAAAACTTGCCATATTATACATTCTCCAATGAAATTTAATAGTGTAATTATAGTGAAAAATATTTCCGATTTAAAAATATTATTGATTAAAAAGTAATCAATTTAGAATTTTCAAAAGATTAGAAATTATACAATTTTCATATTAAAGAGTGATTTTCTTGATATATATCAATTTTATCAATTCTCGTTTTTTATACAATTTGTGAAAATTTAAGGAGAGCATTATCATGACATTTACAAATTCGGCTGAATTGTTGTCTTTTCACTGGGTTGCTTACTCTATATATGCTGCAATGATTATTTCTGTTGTTGCATGGTTTGGGTATAACCTGACAAAAAAAGATGCCAAGTCAGTTTTTCGTATTCCATTTTACTGGTATATGGCATTTTTGGTTGCAGGCGGTGTGGGACACCATATTTTTACATACAATACAATTCCGTGGGTGTCACAGGATATTGACAGACATAACATCAAACCGGATGCAAAGTATGAATTTGAGATTAAAAATCATAAGTGGCTGGGTTTGCCAAAACAGATAGTTATACAGTGTGGACAAACGGTTGAGTTTGATGTACACAGCAGAGATCTGGTGTATGGGTTTGGACTCTTTCGTCAAGACGGTTCCATGGTGATGCAGATGCAGGTCAATCCCGGCACGGATGTCAACGGTATCTTGGACTCCAATGATATTTTATGGACATTTAATCATAACGGTGTTTTTGATTTAACATCCACTGAATATTCCGGACCCAGACAGTACAGCGAAGACGGTAAAGATTTAATGCTGGTGAAAGATTTCGTTAAAGTCGTAGGCTGTAAAGATAATGGAGGCATTCAATGAGTTATATAAATACATTAATAAATGGTACAAATTTTGACCATAAAGGCTTAAATGCTTTGCAAAAGGTAACACTCAGACCGGTTGTTATGGCATTTTTATTTTACGGACTGGTCGCTTTGGAGGGTATGATTATGAGAATGGTTGAGGTCGGGCATGTGCCGCTCAATCCTCTGCCTGAGCAGTTTTTTCATCCGGAACATTTCTTTTCCATCATGACGGTACACCCGATTGTCGGTATATTCGGTTCGACCTATCAGCTGGTCTTTGGTGCTTTTACCTTTTTGGTGCCATATCTTACGAAAAAACCGCTTTACAGTGTAAAACTTGCCAACTGGACCTGGATATTGATTACTTTAGGGACTGCTTTGGCATGGATAGCCGCATTTGTATGGCAGTATGCACCGTTATATACATTGTACTGGCCGCTTCCTGCCGATACACACCAGTTTAATGTTATTGGCGGTATTGTCTTTATTCTGGGTGTAGCATTAATTATGGTTGGAACTTTAGGCTTTATCTACAATATATATGCAACAATTTTTGCGCGGGTAGGTATTCATAAAAACAAGACAACAAAAGAACTTTTAATCTCAGGATTTGGTATAGACGGATTTTTAAATCTTATCAACAAGCTGAGAGGAAAACAGCCTTATACAAAAGAGCCGGCTTTGGCACTTCCTGTTGTGGCAATCTTCCGCGGTACGGTAGATACTTTCTTGGATGCACTGGTGATTTTGGGTGCAGGTATTTTAATCCTGGTTTATTTGGTTTTTGATGCAAGCGGACATGCACTTGATGTCACGGCGATTGATGCCCTTTTGTACAAGAACTTTTTTTGGTGGGGGCTTGATTTGGTTGCGGATGGTCTGGTTCTGATTTATGTGGCAGGTTCGTGGTATTTGCTTGCCACATTAATCACCGGACAAAAGCTTTTTATGGAAAATGTTGCCCGTGCGGCGTTAATGCTTGAGCTTTTGGTTTCCTGGATGGTCTGGTCGCATCACCTTCTTGGTGATCAGGGACAACCTGAAATGATGAAACTTATCTCCGGTGAGATGGTGACTGCCTTTGAACTGCTGACCCAGGGACTGGCACTCTTTATTACCCTTGTGACACTTTGGAAGGCCCGTCCTCTGAAAATGACTATGGAACTAAAATATCTTCTCGGCGGACTTGTAGGGTTTGGTCTGGCTGTGCCTGCTGCAATTATCCAGGCAGATATGGGGATGAACAGAGTGTTGCACAATACACAGTGGATTATCGGTGCGCATGTGCATATTGCTTTGATTGTCGGATTGTATATGACACTCTATTCGGCGCTGTATGTTTTATGGCCATTGGTAACAAACAACACAAAACTCTATTCTCACAAACTGGCAAATACACATTTTTGGCTGCATCTTATTGGCGGTATCGGTATGGGCGCATTTATGGGAATGGCAGGACTTGACGGGATGCTCCGTCGTCACCTTTATGTGGATGGGCAGTTTAATCCAGACATGATATTTGCCGCTATTTTTGGAACGATGCTGCTTGTCGCCTGGGCAGTATTCTTATACAATATTATTATGAGTGTGGGTATCAAAGGCTTAATCGGTATATTTTTGCCTGCAAAAGATGCAACGGCTTCTTATGGGATAGAAGAAGAGTTGGAACCGGCAGATGATCCGGCATTTGCGCAGTAAAAGTTTCATATTTTTTTCGGAATTCAGACAGGGCTTAGTCTTTACAGATACAAAGCCCGTATTAAAGTACGGGTTCCGAACAGATTGCAAACATAATAGTCATGTTTGGAAAGTTTTAAGATTTAGAATTTATTCAGTAAGAGATTAAAATAATAGGAAAAAACAGTTGATAAACTTAGACCGAGTTGCACGTGAAATCAAGACTATAGGACTGTACGATTTGGTTTTGCAGGATGTGCAAAGAATTGCCGGGAAAAACAGAGTAGATGAAGAAGAAATTCTTCAGACATTAGAGAAAAATCCGGAAATTCTGCAAGATTACATGCAGACAAATGTCGAATACAATTTGAGCAATATCCATCTCAAAGATATCAATGTGCAAAATCTCAAAGATGAATGCAAACAAGAAGCGCAAACCTTTAATGAAAATCTGGCAAAATTGCGTGTCTTGGAAAAATATACACTTGATTTTGAACAGAGTGCCACGCTTGTCATCATTTTTTCCATTGAGTTTTTTGTTCTTTTTTCTGTGCAGTATTTTATAGTATTGCTAAATCTCAAAGCGTGGCAATGGTGGATATATACACTCTTTGCCTCCTCTGTTGCTTTTGCCTACTGGTATGGTAAAAAGCAGAGCAGACTGTATGCAAAAAACAAACAGCGTTACGAAATGCTTTATCTGCAGACATTACAACTCTTGGAAGCACTGGAAGAAAAAGAGTGTATCAAAAAAGAGGACTTATTGATTCATGAGTGTGAAGAACATGTCTAAAACAATCAGTGTTGATTATATTTGGAACAAAGAACTGGCGCTGCAGACAAGCAAGCTTTTTTATGATTATGATATGCGTCATTCTGCCAAAAGATATATAGGCTGGTTTTTTGTCGCTTTGGTGCAGTTTGGTATTGTCGGTGCTTTGAAGCATGAAAGTTACGGTATTTTGTATCTTTCAACCTTTTTGGTCTTTTACTGGTATTTTGGAAGATGGTTTCTGCGAAAAAGAATGTTGTTAAATTTTTACAAAAAAAATATGCCTCAAGATACACAAGTGCATTTTATTATTGATACAGAAGGCTTGCATAAAGATAAAAAGCGTATTCCCTGGGAAGAAATTACAAGGATAATAGAACTTGAAAACGGGATTTTGGTGCAAAGCCTGCATGATACACTTTTTTTTCAAAATTCTGCCTTTGGATCTGTTGATGAACGCAAAGAGTTTTTGGCGCTGGCCAAAGACAAAGGAAAACGCTAATGCACTATTTTTTTATTGGAGCAGTAAGCCTTTTTGTCATAGGATTGCTTATTGTCGGGGCAGTTATGGACAAAGAGGATATGGAAGGTGATGATTAAAAATTAAACAAAGAATTATAAAAATATTCATTTGTATAGAGTATAATTTCATCACTATTATATGGAGATACCTTACATGCAGACACCTTTAGAAAATTTTATAGAGTATAAAGCCGATACAGGGATGCAATGTGGGAATTACTCTATAGATATACCGCCGTTAAAAGAGGGGGAACAGTACCGTTTTCATTTTGATGCTGTTGCCTGTGTCGGGTGTCGGTGCTGTGAAGTTGCCTGTAACGAACAAAACAACAATCCTGCCGATATAAAATGGCGTCGTGTCGGGGAGATGGAAGGCGGAGATTTTCCGGCTTTTACCCAGATGCTCAATTCTATGAGTTGCAATCACTGTATAGATCCTGAATGTCTCACAGGCTGTCCGACGGAATCATATATAAAGATAGCCGAAACAGGCATAGTCGTGCATGATGACGATACCTGTATCGGCTGTCAGTACTGCACATGGAACTGCCCGTACGGTGTTCCTGTTTTTCATGAAGAGAGAAATATTGTTACAAAATGTCATATGTGTCATGAACGGCTTGATGTCGGAGAGTCTCCTGCCTGTGTGCAGGCCTGTCCTGCAGGAGCTATTGAGATTGAGGTTGTCAATGTCAAAGAGTGGCTGGAACGTGACATAGACGAACAGGCAAACATGCCGTTTTTGCCGGATGCACGCATAACAAATTCTACAACGCGCTACACGCTTCCCGAGAATCTGCCGGATGATATGAAAGAGATGGATGAACACATCTTAAAACCTGCACATAAAGAACTGCCTCTTGTTTTTATGACAGTTTTGACGCAAATTTCACTCGGTGGGTTTTTGGCGCTCTTTTTAGGAGACTTTATGAGTCTGTTCGGATTTGAGAGTACCAACTGGATTATGGCACTGCTTGTGATGCTTCCCGCGGCAATCGGGCTGCCTCTCTCAGCCTTGCACCTTGGGCGTCCGTTTTTGGCGATGACAGCCATGAAAAATATAAAAACCTCGTGGCTCTCCCGCGAGGCTTTGGCTTTGGGTGTTTTTACAGGGCTTATGAGTGCCGTAGTGGCAACATACTTTTTCGATATCTCCAATATATTGCGTTTGTTCCTTGAAGCACTGACTTTAGCTGTGGGAATCTATGGAATTTATGCACAAAGTATGATTTACCGTATTCGTGCCCGTCCTTCCTGGAACAGGATTACAACGAATTTCAAGTTCTTCGGTGTGGCATATATCGGAATCTTTTTGGTTGCATTTATCAGCTCTGTATCAAGCGTGCATGAAGCGATTATTCCTTTGACAACCTTGGGTATGCTCGGTGCTTTGGCACAGCTTTTTTTCTCTTATGAAGATATAAGAACACTTGATGTCAAAGAGAATGCATACCAACTGCAACGGACAAAAAGACTTTTAAATGAAAATTTTCATAAGCTCAAAATGATTCGTTTCGCCACGTTGATACTCGGTGGTGTGGTACTGCCGCTGTTTACTTTGGTCTTTGTAAGCGCTTCGTTACATATAACGGCTTCTGTGATGCTTTTTTTGGCAATCATTATTGCCTTTGTGAGTGAAATAAGTGATAGATTTTTATTTTATACCACGGTTGTTCCTCTTGGAATGGCAGGTGGATTTTTTGTAGGGAAACAACGATGATAAGTAAATTAAAAGATTTTTTAGGGTTTGATATAAAAGAAGAGAAATACAAACTCTCACATGATGAAACATTCGGCATGATAGCCGATGCAAAAAAACCCGATAAATGGGTCTTTTCAACCTGTGGATACTGCGGGGTCGGCTGTGGACTTTACATCGGTGTCAAAGACGGTAAAGCTGTTTACACAAAAGGCAATCCAAAACATTTTGTCAATCAGGGAACACTCTGTCCAAAAGGTTTGAGTGAACATCAAATGCTTAACTCTCCCCATAGAATTCAAACCCCGTTGATAAAACAAAACGGTGAGCTGAAACCTGCAACTTGGGATGAAGCCTTCACGAAAGTAAGCAGTGAATTTAAGAGAATTCAAAAAGAACACGGAAACAAAGCCGTTGCTGTCATTGGCACAGGGCAGTTTTTGACAGAAGAATTTTACACTTTGGGTAAATTTGTCCAGCTTGGTCTTCGCACAAATAATTATGACGGCAATACAACCTTGTGTATGGCATCTGCTGTTATGGGTTACAAACAGTCTCTTGGCAGTGACGGTCCGACAAGCTCATATGAAGATTTTGCACTTGCCGATACTATTTTTTTGGTGGGAGCCAATATTGCGGACAATCATCCGATACTTACCTTACATGTAAACAAAAACCCAAAAAAGAAAGTCATCGTTATAGACCCCAGGGCCTCGAAAACATCCCAAATGGCAGATGTGTATGTGCCTGTAAAACCGCGTACAGATCTGGCGCTTTACAACGGTCTGGCTTACATTGTGATGGAGCAGGGATGGGAAGATGAAGGTTATATAAAAGCAAATACAAACGGATACAAAGAGCTGAAAAAACATTTGCAGGATTATCCGCCCCAGGAGGTGGCAAACATTACAGGCATTGATGTCAAAACCCTGTATGAACTCGCACGTGAATTTGTCTCAAGTAAAAGTGTTATCACCGGTTGGACAATGGGTGTGAACCAGTCTTTTATGGGAACAGATACTGTCAGTGCCATCATCAATCTGCATCTTTTGACAGGGCATATCGGTCGAGAGGGAACGGGGCCTTTTAGTATAACAGGGCAGTGTAATGCGATGGGAACACGTGAGACAGGGTTCACTTCATCTCTTCCGGGATACAGAAACTTTGGGGATGAAAAGGCTTTAAAAGAATATGCGGAAATTGTCAATGTTCCTCAGGAAATTATTCCGCGTGAACGTGGCTATAAATATGCCGAAATTATTGATGCCATAGACAGAGGTGAGATAAAAGCGCTTTGGATAACGGCGACAAATCCGCTGGTTAGTTTTGTCAATCAGGACAAACTGCGAAAAACACTGAAAAAACTTGATTTGCTGGTCGTGCAGGATGCTTTTTTAGGCGATACGGCACAAATAGCAGATGTTGTTTTCGCTGCTGCGACCTGGGGTGAGAAAGAAGGTGTTTATACGAATTCTGAACGTCGCTGTAACAAGGCGAACAAAGCAGTAGAACCCATAGGTGAGGCAAAAAGTGATTTTGATATCATTCTTGAATTTTCAAAATATTTTGAAGGTGTGAATGAAATGCTTTTTCCAAACTGGAGCCAGCCTCGTGATGCTTTTGAGGAGTGGAAAAAAGTCTCAAAAGGACAGTTGTGTGACTACAGCGGTATGAGTTATGAGCTTATAGAAGAGTTGGGCGGGATTCAATGGCCATGTAACGAACAGTTCCCAAAAGGGAGTAAAAGACTCTACACCAAAGATATTCCTTTTAGAACATCCGATAAAAAAGCAAAACTTGTATGTGTGCAATGGCATCCGATGGCAGAGCCTGTAAGCCCTGAGTTTCCCGTTATTTTAAACACTGGAAGGACAGTTGAGCAGTGGCATACACGAACAAAAACAAGAGATATAGCAATTCTTGACAATTTGGCTCCTGAAGCCTGGGTGGACATAAATCCAAAAGATGCGGTCAAACTCAAAGTAAAAAGCGGTGACAGAATGAGTCTTTCATCTCCAAGGGGGCGCATTGATGATGTTATTGTACGGGTGACATCAAGTGTACGCGAAGGCACGGTATTTGTCCCGTTCCATTTTAATGAACAGCTTGTCAATACGTTGACTAATGAAAGTTTTTGTCCAAAGTCAGGGGAACCTAATTTCAAACAAACGGCAATACAGCTTCACTCAGAAGAGGTACCGGAGGGTCTGATACTTGAAGAGGAACAATCAAGCGGAGCGATTGCACATCACAAGGTCGTTTATGAAGGGGTTGCCTATAAAGAAAAAGAGGTGCATTTGCAACAATAGAAGTTATGTTATAATTATTTACGGGTCCTTTCAAATCCCGTTAAGTTAAACAGTCCAAAAACTTCAAAAATGGCGGTCATAATTATGCAGGAATGTGAACTGTATCAATACACTCTTTTTACAGGCAGTATACTTTTGCTTGCAAGTCTGTTTTTTAATATCAAATACAGAAAAAAGATAAAAAACGCTTGGAAGATGAAAACAGACTCATAAAAAATGCCTACTATCATCCTGTCACCTCTCTCCCAAATAAAGAAAATGTTAAAATAGTAATTTCTGAACAGATACAAAGAGCTTTGCGACATAATAAATCTTTTTTGGTTATGGTAATAAAAATAAAAAATTTTCATGAAGTTCAGCTGCATTCCAAAGTGCTGGCAGAGGAATTTATGCTTGAAGCAAGTAACAGACTGCTGCAAAGTACACGGAGTGAGGATATAATCGGCCATATCAGTGATGACTCTTTTATCATTGTTTTTAATGAATATTTACAAGAAGAAAATTACAGGAGAGTATGTCAAAGAGTAGAAGAATCATTTGCACAGGCTCCCGAACTCAATACAAAATATACTATAGATTTTAAGGTTTCCATAGGTACATCTGTGTATCCGGATGGGGCTGCAAATCCGGATGCATTAATGGAAAAAGCGAGAAAGGCTGCAATTGATAGAGATTGAATAGTTCAAAGCAAAACAAAAGCCAATTTTAAGTATAATTCACGGATTTTATAAAAAGGTATATGCATGGCAAACAAACGTGTTTTAGTTAAATTTTCGGGTGAAGCTCTTGCTGGAGAAGCAGGTCATGGAATCGATACAAAGATTTTAAAGTATATTGCCCAGGAGATTAAAACTCTTGTTGATGCAGGTATAGAAGTCGGTATAGTCATTGGAGGCGGGAATATCATTCGTGGTGTGACTGCTGCCCAAGACGGAATTATTAAGCGTACATCCGGAGATTATATGGGAATGCTTGCAACTGTGATAAACGGTGTAGCAATGCAGGAGGCCTGTGAGCATGCCGGAATGCAGGTACGTATGCAAACCGCTATAAAAATGGAACAGATTGCTGAACCGTATATTAATCGTAAAGCGACACGCCATCTTGAAAAAGGACGTGTTGTTATTTTTGCAGCAGGGACGGGAAATCCGTTTTTTACTACAGATACGGCAGCAACACTTAGAGCTGTTGAAATCGGTGCAGAAGTTATTATCAAGGCCACAAAAGTTGACGGTGTCTATGACAAGGACCCTGCCAAATACCCGGATGCGGTGAAATTGCCCGAACTGACATATGACCAGGCATTGCAGGATCATATAAAAGTTATGGATGATACCTCAATAGCACTGGCAAAAGACAACAGTCTGCCTATTATTGTCTGCGATATGTCCAAGCAAGGTAACTTATTGGATATTTTAAATGGCAATATGAGCAACTGCTCAATAGTAAAATAAACTAAAGGAAAAACAGAGAATGAAAGTTGAAGAATTAACAGCGAAAGTTTTAGATGAAAATCCAAGTATGGATAGATATCAACTGGCAATTGCAGTTGCAAAAAGATGTGATGAACTGGAAAACGGTGCTCCAAGCAAATTAAATGTCAATACAAGCAGTATCAAGTCAACTGATTTGGCGCTTATGGAAATAGCTGAAGGACTTATTAGAGTCAAAGGCTTTAGCGACAAAGAGAAATAAGTTTTTGCCTTTGAGTCAAATGGATATAGAACAGGTAAAACACATCAATGATGTTGAATCTGCAATAGCTTATCTTTTTTCTCAAATACCCCAAAGTGAACCACTTGAAAAAGCATTAAACTTTTCTATAAAAGCACACGAAGGGCAGTATAGAAAAAGTGGTGAAGCTTACATAATCCATCCCATTTTAGTAGCCTCCATTGTTGTTTCTATAACAAATGATGAGTCGATGGCTATTGCCGCCTTATTGCATGATGTTGTTGAAGACACTCCTGTTACTATTGAACAGATAGAAGATTTGTTTGGTAAGGATGTTGCCCATTTGGTGGAGGGACTTACAAAAATAGATACGATTAGAGATCATGAACTCATTCCCTCCAATTCTGATGAAAAGCTTGTTGTATCGGCACTCTCTTTTAGAAAAATGCTTATTGCCAGTATTCATGATGTACGGGTGCTTGTTGTCAAACTGTGTGACAGACTGCACAATATGCTCACCCTTGATGCCTTGCCCGCTCACAAGCAAAAACGAATTGCCGAAGAGACATTGGTTGTGTATGCCCCTATTGCACACAGATTGGGGATTTCATTTTTAAAAAATATACTTGAAGACTTAAGTTTCGGCTATTTGTTTCCCAAGGAAAAGCAGGAAATAGAAAATTATCTTCAGACAAACTATCATGCAATTGAGATGAAACTTGATGCAATCAAAGAATCAATAATGAAGATTCTTGTGAAAAATGGCTTTTGTGAAGATGATTTTGAGATTTTGTCCAGAATAAAACATAAATATTCTATTTATCTGAAGATGCAGAGAAAAGGTGTGAGTATTGATGAGGTGCTGGATCTTTTGGCTGTTCGGATTCTTACAAAAGACCCTGTAAAGTGTTATATGATTTTGGGGCTTATTCATCTTAATTTTCGTCCGCTTGCCTCACGTTTTAAAGATTATATTGCTGTTGCAAAAGACAATGGATACCAGACCATTCACACAACTGTTTTTCATGATGCTGCAATTTTTGAAGTACAGATTCGAACCTATGATATGCATAAAACTGCTGAACTCGGAGTTGCCGCACACTGGAAATATAAAAGCGGCGGCAACAATATCAAGCTGGACTGGTTAGACAGTCTGCAGTACCAAAATGAGTCTGTAGAGGATTTTTATGCATTGATAAAAAATGATTTGTATTCTGAAGACATTTCGGTTTTTTCTCCGTCCGGTGATGCTTTTACCCTTCCCCGCGGAGCAGTGGCACTTGATTTTGCTTACGCTGTACACTCGGAAGTCGGAAACAAAGCTGTGAGCGCTTTAATCAACAAAACAAAAGCCTCTTTAATGAGCGAACTCAATAATGGTGATATAGTAAAAATTTTTACCGGAGATGAAATTGTTACAAGATGTTCCTGGATTGATGCAGTCAAAACATCAAAAGCCAAAACAAATATGAAACTAAACTGCAATGCAAGAATACGCGATCTTAATGCAAAAGTGGCTGTGAGTATTGTTGCAACTGCAATGAAGCTGAATTTCGCGAGAGTGCAGGAATGGTTTTTGAAACATCATTGTGACAGTGTGACCTCTATTCCTAACGACATAGAACATTTTAAGAATGTTATTCATAAATATATAGTAGAAATCAGTAAAAACAACAGATTTAAAAAGTTTATTTCCCGACACAGATTCAAACTCAAAGGGTATGAAATTGCAGGTATTGAGATATTCTCTACAACAAACATTACCGATATAGTGTTTGATTACTGCTGTCATCCTAAACACGGGGATGAAATTATGGGATTTTTGGATAAAACAAAGGTGCATGTTCATCACAAACTGTGCAACAATGCTACAAAAATGCTCGATGCACATGATCCGATGGTCTTTGTCCGCTGGAAGCAGGAAAAAATTTACCGATACAAACTGATTGCCTCTTTGCATAATGAAAAAGGTGCTTTGGCTGAGTTTTTAAGTTTTCTGGTTAAATTGGATGTGGATATCAATGCAATTGAGCTGGGCAAAGAGAGTGCTGATTATATTAAGTATTGTGAGCTTGTTTTTGAAGCAAAAGAAGCTGATATTAATTCACTTCGTGCTAAAATAGAGTCTAAAATAAAAGTTGTCAATTTGGTGAGAACTGATGATGCTTATAAAAATTAAATAAATATAGAGAGAAAAAATGATAGATGAAGCTTTAAGAGAGATAAACAGAGGTTGTGCAGAGATTATTGACAACGAAAGAATAGAAAAACTTTTAAAAGCTTATTTTCAAGAGGGAAAGACATATACGGTAAAAGCCGGTTTTGACCCGACTGCACCGGATTTGCATCTTGGACATACTGTTCTTTTGCAAAAACTTGCAACCTTTCAGAAATATGGTGCAAGAGTACAGTTTCTTATAGGAAGTTTTACGGCAACAATTGGTGATCCGACAGGGAAAAATGCCACACGAAAAGTATTGTCAAAAGAAGATATAATCAAAAATATTGAAAGTTATACGACACAGGCTTTTAAAATTTTAGATGAGAATAAAACAGACATAGTCTACAATGATGACTGGCTGGGAAAAATGAGTGCAGCTGATTTAATAGCGCTTGCCTCAAATTTAACAGTGGCACGTATGCTGGAGCGTGATGATTTTTCAAAAAGATTTAAAACAAATGTCGCAATTGCCACAAGTGAGTTTATGTATCCGTTGTTGCAGGGTTATGACAGTGTACACTTGAAATCAGATATAGAAATAGGCGGAACAGATCAAAAATTTAATCTTTTAATGGGAAGACAGCTGCAAAAAGTATATAATATTAAGAAGCAGCAGGCTGTTTTAATGATGCCTATTCTCGAAGGTCTTGACGGTGTCCAGAAAATGAGTAAGTCTCTGGGAAATTATATTGGTGTTTCAGATGAACCAAATGATATGTTTGGTAAAGTTTTAAGTATATCCGATGAGCTGATGTGGAGATATTTTGAACTTTTGAGCGATAAAAGTCTTGATGAGATTGCAGCACTTGAGAGAGCAGTAAAAGAAGGAAAATTACATCCGA
The DNA here is from genome assembly GCF_048081595.1 of Sulfurimonas sp. ST-27. Taxonomy (GTDB): domain Bacteria; phylum Campylobacterota; class Campylobacteria; order Campylobacterales; family Sulfurimonadaceae; genus Sulfurimonas; species Sulfurimonas hydrogeniphila. The sequence goes on along the minus strand of NZ_CP182226.1, from coordinate 1,610,471 downwards.
AAAAAGTAAAAGAAGACTTGGCACTGGAAATCACAGCGCGTTTTCATGATAAAGAAGCAGCACAAAATGCAAAAGAAGAGTTTGACAAGGTCCATTCAAAAAGCCAAATTCCAAGTGATATTTCAGAGTTTAGCTGTGAGGGACCGATTTGGATTGCAAAAGCTTTGGTTGACTGCAAGATGGAGCCCTCAACATCCCAGGCCAGAAGAGATATCAAGCAGGGTGGTGTTAAAATAGACCAGAAAAAAGTATCTGATGAAAAGTTGGAATTGTCATCAGGAGAGTACCTGTTACAGGTTGGAAAAAGAAAATTTGCAAAGTTAAAGGTTAAATAAAATGAGTTTCAAGTCTTTAAAAATTGGTAAATATGAGATTGAAAAACCAATAGTACAAGGTGGTATGGGCGTTGGGATCAGTTGGGATCAGTTAGCTGGTACTGTTTCAAAAGAAGGCGGACTTGGAGTTATCAGTTCTGTCGGAACAGGTTACTACAAAGATAAAGAGTTTGCAAAAAAACTGGTAGCAGACAGGCCTTTGAGCGAAGCAAACTTTTACTCAAAAGAGGGCTTTACCGAAATAATAAAAAATGCCAGAAAAATCTGTGGCGACAAGCCTTTGGCCGCAAATGTTTTGTATGCTATCAATGACTACGGACGTGTTGTTCGCGATGCCTGCGAAGCCGGTATCAATATTGTAATAACAGGTGCAGGGCTGCCGACAAATATGCCGGAGTTTACAGAAGGATATCCTGATGTAGCGCTTGTACCTATTGTATCCTCTGCAAAAGCTTTGAAAATTATTTGTAAAAGATGGCAGAAGCGCTATAATCGTCTTCCTGACGCAGTTATTCTTGAAGGTCCCAAAAGCGGTGGGCATCAGGGCTTTACATACGAACAGTGTTCAATGCCTGAATATCAGTTGGAAAACCTTGTAAAACCTGTTGTAGAAGAAGCAGAACAATGGGGCGGCATGCCGGTAATTGCTGCAGGTGGTGTTTGGGACAAAAACGATATAGAAGCCATGATGGAACTCGGTGCGAGCGGTGTTCAAATGGGAACACGTTTTATCGGTACTTATGAGTGTGATGCGCATGCAAACTTTAAAAAAGTCCTTCTTGATGCAAAAGAGGGTGATATTAAACTGATGAGTTCTCCTGTGGGATACCCTGCACAGGGAGTTGTGACAAATCTCACTCATATGGTAGAAAAAAGAGAAGGTCCTGCAATTAAGTGTATTTCAAACTGTGTTGCACCGTGTAACCGGGGAGAAGAGGCTAAAATTGTCGGTTTTTGTATTGCAGACAGATTAAGTGATGCTTATGAGGGCAACCTGGAAACAGGACTCTTTTTCTCTGGAACCAATGGCTATAAACTAAATGAAATTATTACAGTAAAAGAACTTATTGACAAGCTTATGCATGGTGAATAATACTGTATGGTAAAAGTTTTTGCTCTCATACTTTTTTTTATTACTGTTTTACATGCTGTCAATGATCAGGAGATTTTAAAAAGGGCAGATTCTTTTTTAAAATCTTCGAGTAAAAGCAATCAGTTTCGTGCATATAATGATTATAAAAATCTGTATTTAAGAGCATTGTTGAACGGAGATAAAAAACTTAAACACTCCGCTCTAAAAGGGATAATCTCCAGTGGACATAAATTACATATTGATGTAAAAAGATATGAACAGGAGTATAAACACCTCTCCCCTGCGTCCAGAAAAAATTACAAAGCAAAAAAAAACATTAAAGTCACATCTTCACATAAATTAAAATCAGTTCGCTTTTATAATAAAAGACTGGTATTACAGTTTGATAAAAATCTTCAAAAGAAACAGGTGAACTATTTTACGCTCAATGATAAAAAAAAGAGCATCTATAAATATGTTTTTGATATACATGCTTCCATGTTGAAGAAGTCAAATACTCTCAAACAAGAGGGGGTTGATAAAATTAAACTGGCACAGTACAATCCAAATACATTGCGGTTGGTTATTCAAAACAAAACTCCTTTAAAAATCCGTTTTTTCAAAAAAGGCAAAGAGCTTTCTATAAAAATTATCAACAAGTCAGTAAAAACAAAGAGTGTTGCAGTATTTAACAAATACAGGAAAAAGTCACCCAAAAGACTCGACAGAAATAAAATCATAGTCATAGATGCAGGGCATGGCGGAAAAGACCCGGGAGCCATAGGATACAGAAAATACAGAGAAAAAATTGTGGTCTTAAGTATAGCAAGAGAGTTAAAGCGTATACTTCGTGCAAGAGGTTTTACAGTGTACATGACACGCGACAGTGATCGCTTTATAAAATTAAGAAACAGAACAAAATATGCAAACAGAAAAAATGCAGATATTTTTATCAGTATCCATGCCAATGCAGTTGGACGCAAAGATGCCAAAAAAGTTTGTGGACTGGAATGCTATTTTCTTTCAACATCCCGTTCAAGCAGGGCAAAAAAAGTGGCAGAAATGGAAAATTCGGCAGATTTGGATGAGATGGACTATTACGGAAAGCAAAGCTTTTTAAATACTATAAATTCACACAATATTGTTGCATCGAACAAGCTGGCAATTGATCTGCAAAGAGGGGCGTTAGCAACACTCAAAAGCAGATATAAGAATGTGAAAGATGCAGGGGTCAGAGAAGGACCGTTTTGGGTGCTTGTAGGGGCACAAATGCCTTCTGTTCTGGTAGAAGTCGGATTTATAACACATCCGACAGAAGCCAGACGGCTTGTAAGCAGAAGTTACCAAAAAACAATGGCACAGGGGCTTGCCAATGGAGTGGAACGCTATTTTATAAACTCTCAAAAAAGATAAAGCAGCCTTGAGGCTTAGTCCTCTTTTTTATATTCCAAATCCCCGGCAACAGCTTCTTTGTCGTTGATGACTTTTTCAATCTGCTGTTTGACTTTGTCATAACGGAACTGCTCTTTGAATCCCATAATTCTTCCTCCGGCAGCATTTGGGTGCCCTCCGCCGTTTGCCCACTCTTTGGATATCTGTGCAACACTTACCTTGTCGCTTGCACGCAGACTCATTGTTCCCCGATAGCTGACATCCACAATGAAATCATATTCAGGGTAGGCTGTTAAAAATCCGTTGCCGACTATGGAGGTGTTTCCTATTCCATAACTCAGGTAGCCTCTGTATCCCTTGTAATAGATTGTTTTTTCACTTCTGGCTTTGCCCATAAGTTCAACGACATACCGTGTGGCAAGATTGTCGAGTGTATCATCTTTGTCGCGTCTGAAAAAATTCTTTTTTAAAGAGTGGATTTTTTCATCAAGTAAAATAGGGGCATCAGGTTCATGAATGAATTTTGCCGCTTCATGCAACAGTGTGAGTTTGTAGTTTGAATCTTCATCAGGAAACATAATTCGGTTGAGCTCTTTTGTTTCTGTCACAAGACGCATACAGACTTTCCCGTATTCAAAATTGTCATGTTCTTCCTGTTTCCATAAATCTACTGCATTAACAACATCAACATACTTCTCCATCCATGCAGGTTCGTTGAGCTCAAAGTGTTCTTTTGCATAGTCATAGGTGATTTTTGTAGCGCAGCGGCTGGTATCAAGATAGTACCATTCATGTTTTTTTGCACTCTCTTCCCCGCTTCCATGGTGATCAAGAAGTTGTAATTTGACATCAAATGCACCGTCATTCATTTTTTTTACTTCATGGCTGAGCCAACGGGATTCATCCGCTGTAAGATTCAGGTCCGTGATAAGTATGTAAGCTTTTTCTTTTGCTTTTCTGATGTTTTCCAGCATAAGGTCGAGCTTTTGTTTCACTTCTGCTCCGTAATTGGAGTTGTAGTTAAATCTTTTGTACGGTGTGTACTGCATGACCAGCTGGCAGCTGTAGCCATCCAAATCAATGTGTGAAAGATGATGAATAGTTCTGTTTTTCATTTGTACCCTTTTAGTTATTTGTTTCTTGTGTTTGAATTGAAATAGAGCCCATCACTTCAAATGTAGCACTCGAATCAATTTCTGCATGAGAGAGTGTTACAACATCAAGAGAAAATCTCTCAAATATTTCTGCAACACTGCGACGGATTTGTGGATCGACGATAATAATAACAGGGGAAATCCCTTTTTGCAGTAAGTCTGCAGCCTTTGTGCTTGTTGCCTGAATCAGGGCATTTATTTCTCCTACATTGAGCATGAGGTTTCTCACACCGTCTTGTTCTTGTGATTTTTGCAATAACAACTGCTCAGTCTGTGTATCAAATGTCAAAAGGCGTATCACCCCGTCATCCCCTGCATACATTTGGGTAATGACGCGAGAAAGTCTGGCTCTTACCTGTTCTGTTATAAGGTCAACATTTTTTGTGTATTCGGCGATATCTGCAACTGTCTCCAAAATAGTAAGCATATCTTTGAGCGGAATTTTTTCATGCAACAGTGCTTTGAGAACTCTTTGAATAAGACCGATAGAAGCCACTTTTAAAACGTCATCAATGATTACAGGATAATCATCTTTTATTTTATCAATAAGTGACTGTACTTCTTGACGGGTTAAAAGCTCTTCGGCATTGCGTTTGATGAGTTCGCTCATATGTGTGGAGATGACTGTAGCAGGATCAACAACGGTGTATCCGTTGATAATGGCATCTTCTTTTTGTTCCGGTGCTATCCACAGGGCGTCGAGTCCAAAAGCAGGTTCTTTTGTCGGTTCTCCCTGAATCTCTCCTGTAGCCATACCACTGTCCATCGCAAGAAATTTATCAGGCATGATCTCACCCTCACCGATTGCAATGCCTTTAAGCAGTACCTGATATTGGTTAGGTTTGAGATGTAAGTTGTCACGTATTCTGACCTGCGGCATTAAAAATCCATAGTCATTTGCTATTTTTCTTCGCATGGAACGGATACGTTCAAGCAAATCACCACCCTGGGAACTGTCGGCCAGTTTTATAAGTTGATATCCCAAAGTCAATTCAAGCATTTCTACTTTGAGTATGTCATCAAGCGCATTTTCTTCCTCTTTTGCAATTTCTTCGTTCGTTTTTTTCGGTTTGATTCTCTCTTTCTCTTTTTCTGTCTCTTCTTTTGTCTTGACACCAAGGAGATTCTCAACATCCAAAATGGAAAGTTCCCCTTTTTCATATTTGTAGATAGACCACCCAAGCAGGGCGAATATCATTCCGACAAATCCCATAGAAGCAGTAGGCAGGCCAGGAACAAGAGCAAACAGGAGCATGATAAAGCCGACTATCATCATAATCTTTGCATTTCCGATCATCTGTGAAATAGTGCCTTCGGCAAAATTGTCACCGTCACTTGAGGAACGGGTAATGATAATACCGGTTGCAGTTGAGGTAATGAGTGCCGGAATCTGGCTGACAAGACCATCCCCGATTGTAAGGAGTGTGAAGGTAGAAGCACTGTCTGCAACGCTCATATCGTACTGAAAAACACCGATGAGAAAACCGCCGATGATATTTATAAGAGTAATAATAATACCTGCAACAGCATCGCCTTTGACAAATTTTGAAGAACCGTCCATCGCCCCGTAAAAATTGGCATCCTGAAGAATTTCTGCACGGCGTTGTTTTGCTTCGGCATCATCAATGAGTCCTGCATTTAAATCCGCATCAACCGCCATCTGTTTTCCGGGCATAGAGTCAAGTACAAAACGTGCTGCAACTTCTGCAACCCTTGTGGAACCTTTTGTGATAACCATAAAGTTTATAAGAACCAAAATGGAAAAAACGATAATTCCGATAACATAGTTTCCTCCGACAACAAAATCACCAAAACTTGTAATAACATCACTGACCTGTTCCGGTCCCTCATAACCGTGACTTAAAATCATTCTGGTTGTCGCAATGTTGAGTGAAAGCCTAAAAAGGGTGAGAATCAGTATAAGTGTCGGGAAGGTAGTCAAGTCTGTCGGTTTTGGTACATATAATGAAATAAGCAAGATTAAAACAGACAAGGCAATTGAAATTGTCAGCAAAACATCCAATATCGAAGAAGGCAGAGGAACAATGATAATGGCGAGTATTGCCATTACAAAAAAGACAACACCAAGATCACGTTTGCCTAGTAAAAAGTTAAGGGAGGTTCCGATTTTTTGTTTTGTTGTCAATTTTCTTGCCAAGTGTCAGTGTCTCACCAAATTTAGTCGTCGAGTAAGTCTGCCAAAGTCAAGTTTGCCAAAAACAAATCTATTTTCCCCTGGAGTTTGTGTAAAAAAGGCCATATTGTACATGTACTGGCTTTTTCGGAAGGACAGTCTTCCAAAGAGGGAGCACACTCAAAAACAGTAGGTGCTTTGCCTTCTACGCAGGACGCGACACTAAGCATATTGATATCTTTGGGATCTTTGTTGAGTGCAAAACCACCATTGACACCTTTGTATGAGTTTAAAATCTGCGCTTTTGCCATAGACTGAAGAATTTTTGCCAAAAAACTTTTGGAGATAGAAAGCTCTTTGGAAAGAGTATCACTGTCCATTGGCGCTTCTGCTTTGCAAAGCAGTATAAGTGATAAGATGGCATATTCGCTGGCACGGGTTATAAGCATGTATTTACTTTCATTATTTAAACTTTTAAAATGATATTATATCCAAAATTACTGCTGAAATAAACAAAAATAAAATTTAAAGAAAAGTTTTGCTATAATCACGCTTCAATTCTTCTGCATTGTGCATTTGAGTTAGATTATTATACCTATCAGGAGGCTATTATGGCTTTAGATTCGGCTAAAAAACAAGAAATAGTTGCGAAATACGGTCGCAGTGAAAATGACACTGGTTCAAGTGAAGTTCAAATTGCACTTTTAACTGAAAGAATTAAAGAGTTAACAGAACACTTAAAAGTTTTCAAAAAAGATCACGCATCTCGTTTGGGATTACTGAAATTAGTTGGTCAGCGTCGTCGTTTGATGAAATACTTCAAAAGAAAAGACAAAGACGCCTATATGAAACTCATCGAAGATTTAGGCATCCGTGACAATATCTAAGTTTTAAACTTTTTCTTTAGAAGTCCCTTTTAAGGGACTTCTTCCTTACATGTAAACTAATTTTTATAAAAAAATCTCAATCGCCCTTTGTAAATCATCTTTTGTATCTATACCAAAACCCGTACTCGCCACTTTGACCATAGCTATATTTTTTCCATGGTATATTGCACGAAGCTGCTCTAGTTTTTCTATGTCTTCAACAGGGGCATCAGGGAGTGAACAAAACTCTTTTAAGCTTTTTTTAGAAAAACCGTAAATACCGATATGTCCGAAATAGACAGCTTCTCCGCTTTGATTGAATGGTATTTTAGCACGGGAAAAATAGACGGCATTGCTGTTTGCATCGAGCACAACTTTGACGAGATTGGAATCCTCTGCCGCTTGTGCATTAACAGCGTTGTAGCAGCTTCCCATAATAAAATCTTTTTTTTCTTTTTGCAGTTCTTTGAGTTTTTGTATAAGGGACTCAACAACATCAGGCTCTATAAAAGGTTCATCTGCCTGTACATTGATAATAAGTTCTTCATCCGATAAATTTAAAATAGTGGCACATTCATGAATTCTGTCCGTACCGCTTTTATGTGTTGTGGATGTCAGCATAGCTTTGATTCCATGCTTTTTACATGTAGTAATGATGCGTTCATCATCGCACGCGACAACTACATCATCCAAATGTGATACTCTTTGTGCCGTTCTTACTACCATAGGCAAGCCTCCTATGTCTGCTAAAACCTTTTGCGGAAACCGTGTGGATGCCAATCTTGCCGGAATAATAATCATATTAATCTGCCCTTATGATATAATTGCAATATTATAACCCAAGGGACTTTAATTCATGCTTCTTTACCAACCGGATTCTGGTTACTGCTATAACAGCGACTCTCTTTTTTTGTACGATTTTATCAACTCTTTTCATCCCAAAGGGAAAGTTTTGGATGTAGGTGCAGGTTGCGGAGTGGTAGGACTGCTTGTTGCAAGAGACAATGAAAAAATAGAACTTGAAGCAGTGGAAAAGCAGGAAGTTTTCAGGCATTTTTCAAAAACGAATGCCCGAGTCAATAAAATAGCGTATAGACTGCATGAGTGTGATTTTTTGGATATGCAAGAAATACAGAAATATGACTATATTATTTCGAACCCGCCGTTCTATCCGGCTGGTGTACAAAAAAGCCAAAATGAGATATTATTTAATGCACGCTATAATGTACACCTCCCCTTAGAGAAGTTTTTTAAAAAGGTATCGCGTTTGTTGCGGCCACATTCACATTTTATATTTTGTTATGATGCGACTCAGTTTGGAAATGTCTGCGTTGAACTTGAGAGAGTCAAAATGAAGATAGTGGATGTGCAGTTTGTCCACCCCAAAATTGACAGGAGTGCATCACTTGTAATGATACATGCAAGAAACGGTTCAAAGGCAATGATGAAGGTCTGGCCTCCATTGATAAGTTTTGAGGGAGACAATCCTTCACAAAAAGTACAAAACATTTATAAAAAAGCCAATACACAGAGTATAAAATGTCAAATATAATAAAAAAAGAAAATTATCCCTATGCTTTTGATGCCAGTGCATGTGCTGCATGCGAAGGCAGATGCTGTACAGGGGAGAGTGGTTATATATATGTCACTAAAAATGAAATATTTGCAATTGCAGAAGTTTTAGCAATGGATGTTAATGAATTTGCGTTAAAATATCTCTTTAAGAAAGGGTATAAATACTCTATCAAAGAAAATAAAATCAATGACTCCTATGAATGTGTTTTTTATGACAGAAAAACAAATGGGTGTAAAATATACAGTGCCCGTCCAAATCAGTGTAAAACATTTCCTTTTTGGGATTATTACAAAACCAGAGTTGATGAGCTAAAACTTGAGTGTCCAGGAATAATAGATGATTAGAATTCTCCTTTTAGTAACAGTGTCGCTGTTTTTTGTTTCATGCTCAACGCATCCCAGACCGATAAGTCCAAATGAAAAAGCTTTTGAGGGTGAAGATCTCTATATCATGCTTGCGTTAAATGCTGAACTTACAAAACATTATGATGTGGCGGCAAAGCGTTTTGAAGAACTTTATGACAAAGCATCCAAAAAAGAGTATCTGTATCGCTCTTTGCATAACTACCTTTTGGCAAAAAAGAATGAAAAAGTGATTGAAAAAGTTGATGAGATAACAGAGGGTACTTTCTCTGATCCAGCGCTTATCCGTCTAAAAATCATTGCTTTGACGGAAATGGGAAAACTCGATTATGCAAAAAAACTCTCAATAGCACTTGCAAAAAAAACACAAAAAGCAGAGGATTACCTTTTAGCCAGTGATGTGTATATCAAAAACCAGGAATTTGATGTAGCTTTAAAGTATCTTAACAGTGCGTATATGAAAGAGTATAACGAAAAAATACTTGATAAAATGGCAATTATTCTGTATGTTAATCTGCACAGGAAAAAAGATGCGATTGCCTATCTTGAGACACATACACGCATGCACGGATGCTCACAGCTTATTTGTAACCGTTTGATCGGAATTTACAGTAATGAAAACAATATTGAAGGTTTGCTCTCTGTATATAAAAGACTTTACAACTTAAAAAAAGACAAATCAGTCGCACAAAAAATAATCCGTATATATGCCTATAAAAGAGACTATGTCAAACTTATTGACTTTTTGGAAGAGACACATGCAGATGATACGGTACTTTTAGAACTCTATACGACAGGGAAAAATTATGCAAAAGCAAGTGCTTTGGCGCAGAAACTTTATGAAAAAAGCGGGGATATAAAATATTTGGGACAAAGTGCTGTTTATGAGTATGAAGCACACAGCAAGAAAATGACAAAAAAGCTTTTGGCGTCTATAGTAAAAAAGTTGACAAAAGTTACCAAAGAGACAGATGAACCACTCTATCTAAACTATTTGGGCTATATTCTGATTGATCATGACCTGGATATCAAAAAAGGTATGTACTACATCAAAAAAGTGTTAAAAACAAATCCGGATTCTGCATTTTATCTGGATTCGCTGGCATGGGGCTATTATAAACTTGGAAAGTGCGTTGAAGCGAAAAAAGTGATGGACAGAGTAGTCAATATGGAAGGCGGAGACAATCCTGAAGTACTCTTACATGTAAAGAAAATAGAGGCATGTTACAAAAAGAGTTTAGAACACAAAAAGGGGAAGAAGAAAAAATGATTTTAGATGATATTATTAAAAAAACAAAAGAAGATCTGATACAAAGAGAGAAAGAATTTTCTCTGGACTGGCTAGGCCGTTCTCTTGCATTCAATGCCAGACAGCCGCGTGATGTAATTCCGTTTTTAAAAGCTACAGAGGAAGACCCGTACAGAATTATTGCTGAGGTGAAAAAGGCCTCACCCTCAAAGGGTGTCATTCGTGAAGATTTTGATCCGCTCGCCATTGCTCAGGCGTATGAACGGGGAGGGGCAAGTGCTATTTCTGTTTTAACAGAACCGCACTTTTTTCAAGGTTCTCTTGATTATCTTGCAGGTATTCGCAGATATGTTTCTGTTCCTCTTTTAAGAAAAGATTTTATTATTTCAAAATATCAGGTACTTGAAGCTCTGGTTTTTGGGGCTGATTTTATTTTGCTTATTGCAGCAGCTTTAAGCAAGAAAGAGCTCAAAGATTTGCTGGGCTATGCAAGACACTTGGGATTGGAAGTTTTGGTTGAGGTGCATGACAAAAAAGATTTGCTAAAAGCTATTTATGCCGGGGCAGATATTATCGGAATAAATCACAGAAATCTGCAGACGTTTGAGATGAATATGAACCTTTGCTATGAATTGATTCCTTTAATACCAAACGGAAAAATTATTGTGGCGGAGAGTGGCATATACGAGCATGGACAGCTTGAAGATTTAAGCAAAGCAGGGGTTGACGCATTTTTGGTCGGTGAATCATTAATGCGGCAAGAAGATGAAGAGTTGGCATTAAAGAAACTGAAATTCGGAGAAAATTATGAAAAAAAATAAAATTATTATTCTGCTTTTTACACTCACAGTGTTCTTTTTGAGCGGATGTACGCAAGAAGCACAAAATAAAATAGGACGCTCTATCCAAAACTGGACAGGAACAAACGGTGTGCTTGATATTTATATGGGCGGCAAACTGGTGCAGAGATTTATCAAAATTGACAAACTTACCACAGCGACGAGTACAGACGGAAATACACCGAGAAACTACCGCTACGGGTATGGTTATATAGATACAAACAGAAATTTTGTAGTTGATAAAGGGGAGAAAAAAGTCTACTTTGAAATCAGTAATTATTCAACACCCTATGTGTTTTATGAAAACCCAAAGAATTAAATGATGGATGTGATTCAACTTTTTAAATATCTGATCAACTCAAAAAGTGAAACACCGGATGATGGCGGTATTTTGAATTTTGTTGAGGATTATCTTCCCGGTTTTGAAGCGATAAGAATTGATATTGAAGATGTTAAAAATCTTTTTATCTATAAAAGATTTTCCGAGGGTGAGCATCTCTGTTTTGCCGGGCATGTTGATGTTGTTCCTGCAGGAAAAGGATGGGATACAAACCCGTATGAAGCCGTGGAAAAAGGGGGCTATATATACGGACGGGGCGCACAGGATATGAAAAGCGGACTCGCCGCTTTTATTCAGGCTGTAAAAGATACGAAAAACTTTAAAGGCACGCTCTCTTTGCTTTTAACTTCGGATGAAGAGGGTGAAGCAACGAACGGTACAGTCAAAGTACTGGAATATTTGAAAAAGAACAATATGCTTCCGGATGCCTGTGTGGTTGCAGAGCCTACATGCGAAAAAGAGTTTGGCGATGCCATAAAAGTGGGACGCCGCGGTTCTATTAACGGCTACCTTACTCTTAAAGGAAAACAGGGGCATGCAGCTTATCCCGAAAAAGCGATAAACCCCATACACCAAATAGCAAAAGTTTTGGGTGATATGGCAGGTGTTGATTTGGATGAGGGAGATGAGTTTTTTGCACCTTCAAAGTTTGTCATTACCGATATTCGTTCTGGTATGCAGGTGACAAATGTTACACCCAATGAGCTGAAAATGATGTTTAATGTGCGCAACAATACAAAAACCACACAAAAAGAGGTAGAAGAATTTGTTGCCAGACATTTACAGGGATTGGACTATGAACTGCGTCTGACACAAGGTTCCTATCCTTTTAAAACAGATACGGATACGAAACTTGTCAAAAAAATAGACACGGCTATAGAAATGGTTACATGTAAAGTGCCAAAACACTCTACGGCAGGCGGAACAAGCGATGCAAGATTCATTGCACCTCTTGGTATAGATGTGGTTGAGTTTGGTGTAAAAAATGACACCATTCACTCGATAAATGAGAGAACAACACAAAAAGAGGTGCAAGATCTCTACAGCGTTTTTAAAACTCTTATCAGCGAGTGGAACAGGCAGTGAAATCTCTTTTTGTGCTGCTCTTTTTCAGTGTCACTCTTTTTTGTGCACCGCTTCAGTGGAGTCATGACTATTTGAAAGCATTGTCAGATGCAAAAAAAGAGCATAAGCTTATCTATGTGTTAATCATTTCTGACACATGCGGGTGGTGCAAAAAATTTGAAAAGACAACTTTGCAAAATACAAAGATTAGAGAGAGAGTTAATAAAGAATTTGTTACTGTTTTACTCTCAAGAGACAGACATGCAATACCGAAATTTTTGAAAACATCTCCTGTTCCAAGACACTATTTTTTGGATGAAACAGGAAAAATACTGTATGCATCTTTAGGATACAGAGACGAAGAGATGTTCAATGCATTTATGGACAATGCCCAGGAACATTATGAAATACTAAAGGATGAAAACTATGAAACAAGTAAAGACAGATAAAGCACCTTCGGCAATAGGACCCTATTCACAGGCAATCGTGGCAAACGGAATCGTTTATACATCAGGACAGATTGCGTTAACGGCTTCAGGCACAGATGAGCTGCTTCAAGAAGATGTGTCAATTCAAACAGTTGCAGTTTTAAAAAATCTTCAGGCAGTTTTGGAAGAAGCGGGAAGCTCTTTACAGGATGTGGTAAAAACAACAATTTTTTTGGCAGATATGGACTCGTTTGCCACAGTTAATGCAATATATGAAAAAGCATTCGGTGAACATAAGCCGGCACGCGCAACAGTAGCGGTAAAAACACTGCCTAAGAATGCTTTGGTAGAAATAGATGCCGTGGCATTAGTGACAGACTACTCTTTTTAAGTGGTATTTCTTTTTGTTTAATCAAGACTTAAAGCTTGAATGGGTATAATTCCGGACTTTTGTAGAAATACAAGCTAAAAATATGTAAGGACCATAGATGTACGCAATTATTAAAAATGGTGGTAAGCAGTATAAAGTTCAAGAGGGTGATGTTTTATCATTAGATAAATTATCTCTTGACACTGGTGCTACGGTAGAGATTAAAGAGGTTCTGGCTGTGAATGCCGGAGAGCTTAAGATCGGGACTCCTTTTGTAGAGGGTGCAGTTGTAACTGCTGAAGTTATTGCAGAAGGACGTGACAAGAAAGTTGTAATTTTCAAAAAGCGTCGTCGTAAAGATTCTAAAGTAAAACGTGGTTTCAGAAGAGACTATACTCGTGTTAAAATCACGAAAATAGCTGCGTAATAAATTAAGGAGATAAGTAATGGCACATAAGAAAGGTCAGGGTAGTACACAGAATAATCGTGATTCGGCTGGTAGAAGACTTGGTGTAAAAAAATTTGGTGGAGAGGCTGTAGTGGCCGGTAACATCATTATTCGTCAAAGAGGAACAAAAGTTCATCCAGGCAAAAATGTAGGTATGGGAAAAGATCATACTATATTTGCTTTGGTTGACGGTGTTGTTGCGTTTGAGCGAAAAGACAAAAAGCGTCAACAAGTTTCCATTATACCTGCTGCGTAATTTCTACAGTATAAAACCTCTTGTTTCCATCATATCCGATGGAAACATATTCCACAAAGAAAATTCAAAATATTTAATAAGTTACTTTATAATTCATAGTATTTTCTTAAGTATTTACAATGGCATAAAGCCATAAAAAGGATTCACGAATGTTTACAGATAGTGTCGAATTAACAGTTAGTTCTGGAAAAGGCGGGCAAGGGTGTGTGGCTTTTCGCCGTGAAAAGTTTGTACTCAATGGTGGTCCAAACGGTGGCGACGGCGGAAAAGGCGGTGATATATGGTTTAAGTGTGACAACAATACGCATACACTTTCACACTTCCAGAGAAAAATGCATATAAAAGCTGAAAACGGCAAACCCGGCGAAGGTTCAAACTGTACCGGAAAATCAGGGGCAAAAAAAGTCATTATTGTCCCACCCGGAACACAGATTATTGACCAGGAAAGCGGTGAAGTTCTTTTTGATATGGTTGAAGACGGACAGGAAGTGAAATTTCTGCAAGGCGGAAAAGGCGGACTCGGCAATACACACTTTAAGTCACCGACAAACCAAAGACCGACGTATGCACAGCCTGGTGAAAAGGGTGAAACGAGAAATATCAAGCTTGATTTGAAACTGATTGCAGATATCGGACTGGTCGGTTTTCCAAATGTCGGAAAGTCTACGCTTATTTCTACTGTGTCCAATGCAAGACCTGAAATTGCAAATTATGAGTTTACAACATTAACGCCGAAACTCGGTCAGGTAAATATCGGAGATTATGAATCATTTGTTATGGCAGATATTCCCGGAATTATCGGCGGAGCGCATGAAGGCAAAGGCCTTGGAATAGAATTTCTTCGTCATATCGAAAGAACAGAGATATTGCTGTTTATGATAGACTTGGCATCGTACAGAGATCTCAAAGAACAGATAGAGGTACTCAAAGACGAAGTAGCTTCTTTTTCGCAAAAGTTGGGCACTTCGCGATATGCAATAGCATTAACACGAACAGATATAGTGCCTCAAGAAGAAGTTTCCCAAAAAATCGCCGAATTTATCAAGATGCTTGATCTTGAGTCCAGCAAGGGAAGTGAATTTGATTTTGATGAGGATTTGCCTTATTTTATTCAGGGGAGTGTTGATGAAACATTAGGGTATGATAGAGAAAAACCTTATTTTGTTGTGCCTATTTCTTCCGCGATTAACAAAAATATTGAACCTTTAAAGTACGCACTCTTTAATTTAGTACAGCAAACAAGGCAGTAATTCCATGCGTGTTGTAGTCAAAGTAGGCAGTGCCGTCTTAACCCAGGATGGCAATATAGCACTTGATCGTATGCGTTCTCTCGTAGAATTTCTAAGCGAGTTAAAAAAAGAGCATGAAGTGATTTTGGTCTCTTCCGGTGCAGTTGCGGGTGGTTATACCGAGCTGAAACTTGATAGAAACAATATTGCGAACAAACAGGCTTTAGCTGCAATAGGCCAGCCTATTTTGATGAATAAATATGCGAACAAGTTTTCAAAATACGAAATACTGACAGCACAGGTGTTAGTGACTGCTGCAAATTTGAATACTCCTTCTGATATTAAGCGTGTGCGCGCAACTGTTGAAACACTTTTGCAAAACAGTGTGCTTCCTATTGTCAATGAAAATGATGCAACGGCAACAGATGAACTTGAACTTGGTGACAATGACCAGCTCTCAGCATATATAGCAAAAGACATGCAGGCCGATATGCTTGTGATTCTTTCAGATATTGATGCCTATTATGACAGCGATCCGAGAAAAAATCCCGAGGCAAAAGCATTCAAAACAGTAAACAAAATCAGTGAGGAAGAACTGCATAAAGAAGTCACTCCAAACAATGTTTTTGCAACAGGGGGTATCGTTACGAAACTAAAAGCCGCAGAATATCTTCTGCAGGCAAACATAGATACATTTCTTGCCAGTGGTTTTGATTTAAGTGATGTGAAAAGTTTTATGCTTGAAGGTTCCCACAAGGGCGGTACTCTCTTTACATGTAAAGGTTAGCAATGAAAAATATAATATTTATGGGGACACCTGAGTATGCCCAGAAAATTCTTCAAAAAGTAATAGCAACAGAAGATATAAATGTTGTTGCCGTCTATACACAGCCTGACAAACCTGTCGGGCGCAAAAAAGTACTTACGCCTCCTCCTGTGAAGCTTACTGCGCAAGAGCATAACATTCCGCTCTATCAGCCAAAAAAACTTCGGGATGAGGAAACTGTAAAAGAGATTCTTGAAATTCCCTGTGATTTTATAGTAGTGGCTGCATACGGGCAGATTTTACCACGAGAAATTTTAGATCATGCACCCTGTATCAATCTTCACGCTTCGGTGTTACCGCAATATCGCGGAGCAAGTCCGATACAGCAAACCTTGTTAAACGGTGACAAGACAACCGGTGTAACTGCCATGCTTATGGAAGAGGGGCTTGATACGGGTGACATTTTAAAAATCGAAAAAGTCTCTGTCAGTGAGGAGATGATGGTTGAAGAGTTGTTTGAAAAGCTTACACAGACTGCTGCTGATCTGACGATAGATGTGCTGCGCAATTTTCATATATATACGCCCAAAAAACAGGATGATGCACATGCTTCTTATTGTAAAAAAATAACAAAAGCAGACGGTGCAGTTGTCTTTGACAATGTGCAGGAGATTTATAACAAATACCGTGCTTTTACACCATGGCCGGGAATTTATCTTGCAAGCGGACTGAAACTAAAAGAGATACAGCTTGAAAAAAAAGATGAAGAACATGCTGATGCCGGCAAAATAACTGCAATAGACAAAAAAAGTATTGTCGTTACATGTAAGCAGGGGGCTCTTCGTATTTATAAGGTACAGCCACAGTCAAAAAAAGAGATGGATGTTATCTCTTATATTAACGGGAAAAGACTCGGACTTGAAGATACATTACTATAATACACTGCCATCAACGCAGCTTTTTTTAAAAGAACAGTTGAAAAACAAGAAGCTGACTGCTCCTGTGGCTGTGGTTGCAGATATTCAGACAAAGGGAATCGGCAGTCGAAATAACGAATGGAGTTCCCAAAAAGGAAATCTTTTTATGTCCTTTGCCCTGGATACAGAACAATTGCCTCATGATTTAAAATTAGAATCTGTGTCACTGTACTTTTCTTATCTGCTCAAAGAAACTTTATCTGAATTTGGTTCAAAAGTTTTTTTAAAGTGGCCGAATGATTTTTATATCGGTACAAAAAAAACAGGCGGAATGATTACAAACAGAGTAGACGATACACTTGTCTGCGGTGTGGGAATAAACCTTGTAACAGCACCACAGGGCTTTGCATCATTGGATATTGCGCTCAACAGAAAAATATTAATTGCAGCATATTTGAAAAATATAGAAAAAAAGGTTTTATGGAAGCAAGTTTTTAGCAAATATAAGTTAGAATTTGAAAACAACAAGGAGTTTTTTACCCATAGTGATGGTAAAAAAATATCACTTGAGTCTTGTGTACTCGAGAGTGATGGCAGTTTGAATATAAATGGTGAGAGGATATACAGCAGGCGATGAGTGAAGTAATAGTAATTGCAAATCAAAAGGGCGGAGTAGGCAAAACGACTACCGCTGTAAACTTGGCAGCGTCACTTGCTGTTGCAGAAAAAAAAGTGCTTTTGATTGACTCAGATCCGCAGGCAAATGCCACGACATCATTGGGCTTTCACAGAAATGATTATGAGTTTAATATTTATCATGTGCTTATAGGTACTAAAAAGCTCAAAGAAATTATTCTCAAATCAGATCTGCCTACGCTGCATTTAGCACCTTCAAACATAGGTCTTGTGGGAATAGAAAAAGAGTATTATGATGCAGACAAAGCCAAAGGGCGTGAACTTGTTTTGAAAAAAGCGATTGCAAATGTACAAAAAGAGTATGATTATATTATTATAGATTCTCCGCCGGCGCTTGGTCCGATGACAATAAATGCACTTTCAGCGGCAAACTCGGTCATTATTCCGATACAGTGTGAATTTTTTGCACTTGAAGGGTTGGCACAGCTTCTCAATACTGTCAAGTTGGTAAGAAAATCAATTAATCCGAAACTTGCGGTAAGAGGCTTTCTTCCAACTATGTTTTCATCACAAAACAATTTGTCCAAACAGGTATTTGCAGATTTGCGTCAGCATTTTAAAGGCAAACTGTTTAAAGATGCTGCAGATAAATATATAGTGGTACCGAGAAATGTAAGACTTGCAGAATCTCCGTCATTCGGAAAACCTGCAATTTTGTATGATGTAAAATCAAGCGGTTCTATTGCATACCAAAATTTAGCACAGGCGATTATACGATAATGAAGTCACAAAAATTAGGCAGAGGGCTGGATGCCCTTCTTGGAGAAATAGACGAGGCATATGAAAATGAAGGAAGCCAGTATGATGCTGTATTGGAGATTCCGCTCAAGGACATCCGACCGAATCCTTTTCAGCCAAGAAAATCCTTTGACGAAACTGCCCTTTTGGAACTTGCCGAATCTATAAAAAATGACGGACTGATTCAGCCTATAGTTGTAACAGAAGATATTGACGGATATATCTTAATTGCAGGAGAGCGGCGACTACGCGCCTCAAAGCTTGCAAAACTCAAAGAGATACGGGCAGTAGTTCTCAACTCTGATGAACAAAAAATGCGGCAATTCGCGTTGATTGAAAATATTCAAAGAGAAGAATTAAATGCTGTAGAACTGGCAGAGGCATATACAGAACTTATAAAGCTGCATGATGTAACACATGACGAACTTGCTAATATTATTCATAAAAGCAGAACCCATATAACAAATACTCTGCGTCTGCTGCAGCTTGCTCCAAAGACACAAAAGGCACTGGTTGAAAAAAAGATTTCAGCAGGACATGCAAAAGTAATGGTTGGGTTAAATGAAAAAGACCAGCAGCTGATACTCAATTCGATTATAGGGCAGAAACTGAGTGTACGCGAAGTTGAAGCTATGATAAAAAACATGAAAAATGTAGAGCCTGCACCAACTGAGTCTGTCAAAAAGAGCGATGCCGATTATGATTTTACACAGATAAAAGAAAAATTCAGTGCACTTGGATTCCATGTAAAGGCTTCTAAAAATAAAATAACCGTCAGTTTTGCATCACAAGATGAAATTGATGAATTTTTGACACATTTTAGAAACTAATCACTCAAATAACAAATTTATACCTCCATTTAACTATCGTTTCAATTTTATAATAGTATAATCACGCAACTTTTAGGAGGTGCTATGTTAGATATAAATCCAATACTACTTTTGGCTACATTTGTTGTATTTGTTTCCCTTATAGCCGTTCTGAACAGTTGGCTTTATAACCCATTACTTTCTTTTATGCAAAAGCGTGATGATGACATTAAAAAAGATCTTGAAAAAGTAGGATCAAATGACAATGAAATCAATGAGCTCAAAGCAAAAGCAGAGTCAATAATTATGAATGCCAAGCTGGAAGCTGCGGCCCTAAGAGAAAAAGTTATCGCGGATGCTAAGGAATTAGCTGACAGTAAGTTAGAATCAAAACGTGCTGAACTCGCGGCAGAGTATTTAGAGTTTGAGCAATCACTTGCAAAATCTAAAGATGAGTTGACTTCTGACTTAATGTCACAAGTTCCGGTATTTAAAGAAGCTGTAAAAGCTAAATTTAGTCAGATATAAAGGTGTAATGTGAGTAGAATTTTAGTATTAATGCTAATGATATCAACTTATGCATTGGCATCTGGGCACGAGCATGCAGGAACAGACATAGTTCAAAGAACTGTAAACTTCCTGTTATTTGCCGGGCTTGTTTGGTATCTAGTTGGGGAACCTGTAAAGAATTTCTTTGCATCAAGAAGTCAGGCAATAGCTGACGAATTGAAAAAGGTTCAGGAAAAGCTGAATGAATCAATCGCTCTTAAAAAAGAGGCATTGGCAAAAATTTCTGAGGCTGAAAAGTTTGCTGAAGAGTTGGCGATTGTTTCTAAAAAAGAGAACAAAATTTTGAATGACACGATTATTGCACAGGCAGAAAGTGATATTGAAGCTATGGTGAAAAAATTTGCTCTCAAAAAAGAATTTGAAGAAAAGAAAATGATTCGCAGTGTTGTTGAAGATGTCATAAAAGAGACATTGAAACAAAGCAGTGATAGTTTTGACAGAGAAACTATGGCTAATATCATTTTGAAAAAGGTTGCCTGATATGGAAGAACTGATTGCAAAACGATACATAAAAGCTTTAGGTATGGGTTCTGACTTAGCATCTATGCAAAATATGACAACAGTATTTTCTGCCTTGGCAGAGTCATTTAAAAATGACAAGTTTGTCAGTATTATTGCTAACCCAAGCATAAAAGCTCAAGAAAAATCAAAGATTTTGTTAGAGGCGGTAAAAAGTGCCAACTCTGATAAAATCAACAACTTTATCAAGCTGTTGGTAGAAAACAAACGTATCAATATTATTCCGGCAATTGCACAGGAATTGAAAAGTGATTTGGCAAAAGCGGCTAAAACTTATGAAGGTGTTATTTACAGTGATACAGATATCAATTCAAAAGTAATAGAAGAATTGAGTGCCGGCTTAGGCAAAAAGTATGATGTAACTATCAGCCTGACATTTGTTAAAAATGACTTTAACGGTATAAAAGTAGAAGTAGAAGGTCTTGGTATAGAAATTAATTTTTCTAAAGACAGAATAGACAGACAAATTATAGAACATATAATAAAAGCAATTTAACTTTCAATGAGAGGAGAACAATAGTGGTAGCAAAAATTCAAGCTGATGAAATCAGCTCAATAATTAAAGAGCGTATCGACAACTTTGAACTAAGTGTTGATATCAATGAAACAGGTAAAATTGTTTCTTATGCCGATGGTGTTGCGAAGGTTTACGGACTGAGCAATGTTATGGCAGGAGAAATGGTAGAATTTGAAGAGGGAACAAAAGGTTTGGTTCTAAACCTGGAAGAGAGCAGCGTTGGTGTTGTTATTCTCGGTTCTGGTCCTGAGCTTCGTGAGGGAATGAGCGTGAAGCGTTTGGGAACACTTCTAAAAGTTCCTGTAGGGGATGCCCTTCTTGGCCGTGTTGTAAATGCACTTGGCGAACCGATTGACGGTAAGGGTCCGATTGATACTACAGAAGTTCGTTTTGTAGAAGAAAAAGCACCTGGAATTATGGACAGAAAATCTGTACATGAGCCACTTGCAACGGGTATCAAAGCAATTGATGCACTTGTTCCGATTGGTCGCGGGCAACGTGAACTTATCATCGGTGACAGACAAACCGGTAAAACTACAGTTGCGTTAGATGCAATCATCAACCAAAAAGGCAACGGTGTTGTATGTATATATGTTGCCATCGGTCAAAAAGAGTCAACTGTTGCACAAATCGTTCGTCGTCTGGAAGATCACGGAGCAATGGAGTATACAATTATTGTATCTGCTACTGCTGCTGAAGCTGCTGCACTTCAATTTTTAGCTCCGTATACCGGTGTTACTATGGGTGAGTATTTCCGTGACAATGCAAGACACGGTTTGATTGTATATGATGATTTGTCAAAACATGCGGTTGCATATCGTGAAATGTCACTGATTCTTCGTCGTCCTCCGGGTCGTGAAGCATATCCTGGTGATGTTTTTTATGTTCACTCCCGTTTGCTTGAGCGTGCTGCAAAAATGTCTGACGAAAACGGAGCCGGTTCTTTAACTGCTCTTCCTATTATTGAAACACAGGCCGGAGACGTTGCGGCATATATTCCTACGAATGTTATCTCTATTACCGATGGTCAGATTTTCTTGGAAACTGACTTGTTTAATTCAGGTGTTCGTCCTGCGATCAATGTCGGTCTTTCAGTATCTCGTGTTGGTGGTGCTGCGCAAATTAAAGCTACAAAACAGGTGGCAGGTACATTAAGACTTGATCTTGCATCATTTAGAGAATTGCAGGCATTTGCCCAGTTCGCATCTGATCTTGATGAAGTTTCACGTAAACAGTTAGAGCGTGGACAAAGAATGGTTGAAATTCTAAAACAGGGGCCTTTTTCACCACTTCCTGCTGAAAAACAGGTTGTTATTATATTTGCCGGAAATGAAGGTTTCCTGGATGATATGGATGTATCAAATGTTGTTCGTTTTGAAGCAGAACTGTATCCGTTTATAGAAGCATCATATCCTCAGATCTTTGAAAATATCAGAAGTACTAAAAAAGTAGATGATGAAACAAAAACACTATTGATGAAAGCACTAGAAGAGTTCAAAGCCAGCTTTGTAGCTAACTAAGGAATAACTTATGGCAAACTTGAAAGATATTCAAAGACAGATTAAGAGTGTTTCAAACACTCAAAAGACGACTCGTGCGATGAAGCTTGTATCGACTGCCAAGCTTCGCCGTGCAGAAGAACTTGCAAAACGTTCTCGTCTTTATGCTCAAAAAATGAATCAGGTAATTGCCGAAATAGCTGGACGCATTAAATGTAGCAAAGTTGGCGGATTAGACAATCGTTGTTTTAAAAAGATTGAAAATCCAAAAATGGTTGACATCGTTTTTGTTACTGCTGATAAAGGTCTTTGTGGTGGTTTTAATATTCAAACAATTAAAGCTGTTAACAAACTTTTAAAAGAGTATAAAGAGAAAAACGTAAAGGTGCGTTTACGTGGTATCGGTAAAAAAGGTATAGAATTTTTTAACTACAATGAAGTTGAGATGTTTGACACAGTTGTAGGTCTTAGTTCTAAACCGGATAAAGAGAGATCTGATGATTTTATCATGACTTCTATCGCAGATTATAAAGATGGAAAGATTGATGCTCTACATATCGTATATAACGGGTATAAGAACATGATAACACAAGAGTTACATGTAAACACTATCTTACCTGTTGATACAGAGGCATTTGATTGTGACAAAATACAATCAAGCTCTATGTTAGAGATTGAAGCTGAAGATGAAGAGAAAATGCTTGATTCTTTAGTAGAAAAATATATTAATTACAATATGTACTACTCTTTGATTGATTCAGTTGCTGCTGAACATTCTGCACGTATGCAGGCGATGGATACGGCAACGAACAATGCAAAAGAGATGGTGAAAAACTTAAATGTTGAATTTAATAAAGCACGTCAAGCTGCTATTACTACAGAGCTGATAGAAATTATCAGTGGTGTGGAGTCTATGAAATAATGGAGAAAAATATGATTGGAAAAATTAGCCAGGTAATGGGTCCTGTTGTTGATGTTGATTTTGATGGTTATCTTCCAGTAATTAACGAAGCAATTGAAGTGAATGTTAATTTAGAAGGTAGTGAACATCGTTTGGTATTAGAAGTTGCAGCACACTTAGGTGACGGTCGTGTTAGAACGATTGCAATGGATATGAGTGAAGGTTTGGTTCGTGGTATGGACGCAAAAGCTACAGGTGCACCGATCAGTGTTCCGGTTGGTGAAAAAGTACTCGGCCGTATCTTTAACGTAATTGGTGAAACAATTGATGGAGGAGAGCAGGTTTCTGATGCTCCGACATGGTCAATTCACCGTGATCCTCCACCGTTGGTTGATCAGTCAACAACTACAGAGATGTTTGAAACAGGTATTAAGGTTGTTGACTTGCTTGCTCCATATGCAAAAGGTGGTAAAGTCGGACTCTTCGGAGGGGCTGGTGTCGGTAAAACAGTTATTATCATGGAGCTTATCCACAATGTTGCACACGGGCATGACGGTCTTTCTGTATTTGCCGGTGTCGGTGAGAGAACTCGTGAAGGAAATGACCTTTACTACGAGATGAAAGAATCGAACGTACTTGACAAAGTTGCACTGTGCTACGGTCAGATGTCTGAGCCTCCAGGAGCACGTAACCGTATTGCGCTTACAGGTCTTACTATGGCTGAGTATTTCCGTGACGAAAAGAAACTTGATGTATTGATGTTTATTGACAATATTTTCCGTTTTGCACAGTCAGGTTCTGAAATGTCAGCACTTCTTGGACGTATTCCGTCAGCTGTTGGATACCAGCCGACATTGGCTCGTGAAATGGGTGCACTGCAGGATCGTATTACATCAACTAAAAACGGTTCAATTACTTCTGTACAGGCAGTATATGTACCGGCAGATGACTTGACTGACCCTGCTCCGGCTTCAGTTTTTGCCCACTTGGATGCAACAACGGTTCTTAACCGTAAAATTGCGGAAAAAGGTATCTATCCTGCGGTTGATCCATTGGATTCAACTTCAAGACTGCTTGATCCGCAAATTTTGGGTGAAGAGCACTACAATGTAGCTCGCGGTGTACAGCAAACACTTCAAAAATATAAAGATTTGCAGGATATTATTGCGATTCTTGGTATGGATGAACTTAGTGAAGATGACAAAAATGTTGTTGAACGTGCCCGTAAAATTGAGAAGTTTCTTTCTCAGCCATTCTTTGTTGCAGAAGTTTTCACTGGTGCTCCAGGAAAATATGTTAAACTTGAAGACACAATTGCAGGTTTCAAAGGCATCCTAAACGGTGACTATGACCACATGTCTGAAAGTGCATTCTATATGGTCGGAAATATGGATGAAGCTATTGCTAAGAATGAGAAAAATAAATAAGCATATTGCTTAAGACAAAGGACTGTAATGGATACATTTAAACTTGAAATCCTAACGCCTGACGGTGAAATCTATAATGGTAAAGCTGTCAGTGTTGTTCTTCCTGGAAAAGAGGGAGAGTTTGGTGTTCTGGCAGGTCATGCATCTCTAACTACATTGTTAGAAGCTGGCGTGGTAGATATCGAAAAAGAAGATAAATCAGTCGAGTCTATTGTTGTTAATTGGGGTGTTGTTCAAGTTGATGAAGAAAAAGTTGTTATTTTGGTTGAAGGTGCTGCTGCAATTCGCGGTGAAACTGAATCTGAGATTGCGCAGGCACTTGATGCAGCAAAAAAACTTATTAATGAAATTGCAGATTCAAGCACTGCTATCGCATCAGTATCAGCAAAAATAGAATCTGCCGCACAAAAGTTAATATAGTAACCGTATGATTAATAATTTAATAGATTTTTATCTAAAAAGCCACCCTGTGACTCTCGGAGTATTGCTACTGCTCTCTTTATACTTTATAGTATTGAACTGGGTGTTTTTTTACCGCTATTTTTCTCTTAATAACTGGCTTTCTCGTGAAAGTGCTTCTCTTGAATCACTTTTACTTGGAGCTACTACTGTAAATGAAAACTCTTTTTTAAATAATTTTATAAAAACCAGTAATGTTGTTTCAAAAGAAGTTTTAGGACTCGGTATGCTTGCTGCGACAAAAGAAGCGACAAAAGGACTTTCTGTACTTTCTGTTTTTGCTTCTACCTCTCCTTTTATCGGACTGTTTGGTACAGTTGTTTCTATTTTAGATACATTTTCTCATATCGGACAAAACAGCGGAGGTATGTCAATTATTGCCAGTGGCGTTTCGGATGCATTAGTGGCAACCGCTTCAGGTATATTTGTAGCCACATTCGCCTATACATACCATCAGGTTTTAAAAAGAAAGTCATATGAACTTATAAGCTATCTCCAAATGCAAAGTGATGCGATTTTAGCACGTAAGGCGTAAAACAGTGCTGTATGATTGGGAAGAAAAGCCGGAACTTAATATTACTCCCCTTGTAGATGTAATGCTTGTATTGCTTGTCGTTTTAATGGTTATCGCTCCAAATATTATATATGAAGAAAATATAAAACTGCCGCAGGGCTCAACAACTGAGCAGCTCTCGAAGATTCCTCCTGTGCATATAACAATAGACAAAGACAGAAATATAAAAGTCAATAAAGACAACTATCTCTTAAATGCTTTTATGGATAACTTTTCATTGTATGCAAGAAAGTTAAATAAAAAAGCAACTGTATTAATCAGTGCAGATAAACGTTTGGACTATGGTATAGTTATGTCAGTGCTTGCTGCGGTTAAACAGGCAGGTTTCACTGAGGTATCTTTAGCTACAAATGGATAACAACAGCCGTTATTTTTACATAAGTGGCTTTTTGTCACTCTTTCTTTTTGCATTTTTTTTATTCTCATTTCTTTATATGATGTTTCATGCTTCTAAAACAAAAGCATATGGCTATAAAAAAGAAAATTATATTTCTGTTTCAATTAATGTCACAAATACAAAGCACCCGACGAAAAAGAAAAGTTCCAAAACAGTTCCCGCAACTAAAAAAGTTGTAAAAAACATAGATATCAATAATCTGTTCAGTGATGTATGGACAAAAAAAATAGACAACAATGTAAAAAAAGTTAAAAAAACTGACAATAAAAGACGGATAGAACAGATTACAAGAAAAATCAGGCCCACAAAACAAGAAGACAGAGAGTCTGTCACACAAAAGATCAGTACACTTCAGGCAAGTCATGACCCGTCAAAAAGTGAAGCAACATCTGCTGCGAATGAAGTTAATGAATATTTGGCTAAAATTCAGGATATTGTTTATCAACATTTTAATGTGCCGCAAAACAGTGAGGGCAACAGTGTAAAAACAGTAATCGAACTTGACCCTTTTGGTAAACTTATTGATTTTAGAATACTGAGTTATTCTAAGAATGAAGCACTCAATGAAGAAGCAGACAGGATTAAAGAACGATTAAAAGATGTTGTATTTCCTGTTAACCCGAAAAACAGACCGAGCAGAACGATTGTTATATTAATTTCTAAGGAGTAGATTTTGAAAATATTTTTTTCTTTGTTCATTTTAATCAGCCTTGCTTTTGCAGGTGATGCAACTATAGAAGTAGTGAAAAAAGCAGACTCTTTGCCTTCCTTGGCAGTTGAAGATGCGTCGATCAGCTATAATGACACATTTAAGCTGCGTTTTTTTAAAGCTTTGATAGCAGATTTAAATGTTATTTCTTTATTTAATGTTGACAGACATCACAGGTTTGCCGATTTTGATGATACAAATGTACTTGTTGCCAATAAAGATATGAATTATGTTTTGCGCTATAAACTGTTTGAGGATGACAACAAAGCTTTAAATATTGAAATGACTCTGTTTCACCAAAATGAAGTAGTCTTTTCAAAACGATACAGAGTAAACAACAAAAAAATCTATATGTTTATATCTCATGCAATGGCTTATGATATCAATGAGTTTATGGGTGAACCTTCTGTTGGATGGATGAAGAGAAAAGTTATATTTTCCCGTATAGTTGCGCCTAAAAAAAGTGAAATTATTATTGCGGACTATACACTCTCTTACCAGCATGTAATCATCTCAGGCGGATTGAATATCTTTCCAAAATGGGCGAACAAAGCACAGACCGCATTTTATTATACATCTTTGGATTCTTTTGAACCTACTTTGAAATATGTTGACATTAAAACTGCAAAAGTGAAAAACATTATATCTTCTGACGGGATGATGGTATGTTCAGATGTCAGCGAAGACGGAAAAAAGCTGCTGCTCACAATGGCAAGAGACGGTCAGCCGGATATTTATCTTTACAATACAGAGACAAAAAAATATAAAAGAATTACCACATACAGCGGAATAGATGTAAACGGACAGTTTATGGGAGATGATAAAATTATTTTTATTTCATCCCGTTTAGGCTATCCCAATGTGTTTTCCAAAAGATTGGACAACGGGCTTGTGGAACAGCTGGTCTATTATGGAAAAGCAAACTCTTCATGCAGTGCGCAAGGACATTATGTAGTCTATGAGGCCCGTGAGAGTTCAAATGCTTTTAGTGCAAATACATTTAATCTGCATCTTATCTCCACAGAGACCGATTTTATTCGCAGGCTCACTGCGACAGGAGTGAATGAGTTTCCAAGGTTTTCCAAAGACGGTGATGCGATTATATTTATAAAAAACTACAAATCGCAAAGTGCCATTGGCATTATTCGGCTGATGCACAATAAAAACTATCTTTTTCCTTTAAAATCAGGAAAAATACAATCTATGGACTGGTAAAGTTTTAAGTGTTCATCACTTATTACATTTTTTTGGTATAATATATCAATTTTAAAAGCAAGGAAATAAATAATGAAAAGTATAGTTCTTTCAAGTGTTGTAGTAGCACTTTTGGTTTTCAGTGGTTGTAGTACAAAAGAACCGGCAGTCGACACAAAGACTGAAGAAGTCACAGCACCGGTAGCACAAGAAGTTGAAGAAGTGATGACTGAAACTGTGACAGGTGAAAATGCGGAAATTAGTTCATCTTCAAATACACTCAACAGCAATCAGTTAAGTGCCAGTGCAATTGAATCAAAATTCCCTACAGTCTATTTTGATTTTGACAAGTATAACATTAGACCTGACATGCAGGAGAAAGTGGATACTGCAGCAGAACTTGGAAAAACTACTGCAAAGTCTTTTAATATAAAACTTGAAGGCAACTGTGATGAGTGGGGAAGTGATGAGTACAATTTTGCACTTGGACTCAAACGTGCAAACAGTGTAAAAAAAGCTTTGGTTGCCGAGGGCATTGACGCTTCTCGTATTTCTATGGTCAGTTACGGAGAGAGTAATCCTGTATGTACTGAGCACACAAGAGAATGCTGGGCTAAAAACCGTCGTGTAAATTTCAAACTTTTACCATAAGTTTTATAGATGAAAAGTAATATACGCATTTTATTACTTCTTACTTTTGTCTCTTCTTTATCGTTTGCTTCTGAACCTTCTGCGTTCGGAGCAGGCGACTTGACCGCACCGACACCCTACGGACTTACTCAAAGTGAAAAAGTTATTTTGCAAACAAAAGATACTTTAAAAAAAGTTGCCATAAATACAAAATCACAAGCCAGCAAACTTGATTCATTGCGTGAAAGGGTAGACGGTATACAAAGTGTTGTAGAGAATCTGAGTGTACGCTCTCATGAAAATAAGCGAGAATTACAAAAATTCAAAGAGCAAAACAGAGTAAATCTTGACAATATTCATGAGTTTCAAACCAGGCTGGCTGAAAAAGTACAGAAGAATCAAGATGAGATAGCAAAACTGCAAACTATGATCTTTGAGCTTTCAAAAGTCGTAGATAAAATAAATGCCCAGTATGTAAGCAAAGATACATTCAATACTCTTGTAAAAGATATCAATGATTTTAAAACATTGATTGCAAAAGAGATGCAGTCTAGAAAAAACAGTGTGAAACCGGGAAAAATAAGCAGTGCACAGTTATACAACCAGGCAAAAGCAAATTTTGACAAAAGATACTATACAAAAGCGATTCAAAACTATAAAGAACTCATTAAAAGAAAATACAAACCGGCCTATGCACATTATATGATAGGTGAGATGAACTTTAAAAGAAAAAATTATGCAGAGGCAATTTCATATTTTAAAAAAAGTGCTTCTTTGTATGACAAAGCTTCGTATATGCCAAAACTGTTGTTACATACTGCAATTGCGATGGATAAAACAGGAGACAAGGCACATGCAAAGGCATTTTACAATGCTGTAATTGCAAAATATCCTCATTCAAAAGAGGCAAAAGAGGCTAAGAAACATTTAGACTAAACTGGGGTAAAAGATGCTTTTCAGCAATAATATAGATTATTATGATAAAATCCCAAAAAAATAAAAGGTAAAATAATGGCAATTCAAGACAATCAAATTGTATCAATGGAATATGAAGTACGTGATGGCGATCAAATCGTAGACAGTAACAAAGGTGGAGCTCCATTGGTATTTATGTTCGGAAAAGGACAAATTATTCCAGGACTTGAAAACGGAATCAAAGATATGAATACAGGTGACAAAGCTGACATCTTGGTAAAAGCAGCAGATGCCTATGGTGAATATAATGCAGATGCAACGCAAGAGGTTCCAAAAGAGCAGTTTGCCGGAATTGATTTAACTGAGGGCATGACTCTTTACGGTCAGGGTGAAGATGGCGGAACTGTGCAGGTTATAGTGAAAGAAATCAAAGATGATACTGTTGTCATTGATTTTAATCATCCTCTTGCCGGAAAAGATTTAATGTTCACTGTTGCCATTAACAATGTAAGAGATGCCTCTGCTGAAGAAGCAATGACTGGTGTTCCGGAAGAAAACAAACCTTCTGATGAAGAGGGTTGTTGTGGAACAGGTGGCGGCAGCGGTTGTGGATGTAACTAAATTTCTAACTGCCTGTGAGGCTTCCTCCCAGGCTAAAAAGACAGCGACTCTTTTAAAAACACTTACGGTAAATGCACTTATTACAGGTGAACACGGTGTTGGAAAAAAGACCTTGGCTTCTTTTATTCTCCCTGATGCATTTATAATTGACGCATCTAATTTTGATGAGCTGCTTCTTTCGTTAGAAAACACACAAGCTATCATAATCACAAATCTTGACAATTCACCCAATATTGAACGTTTGGTACAGGCTGTAAAAGAAAACAATGTAAGAGTTATAGCAACGGCAAAAGACTCTTTTTCCCACCGGGCAATTGATGAACTTTTCAGTGTGAAGTTTAATATTCCTCCTTTACGAGAGAGAATGGAAGATGTCAAAGCATTAATCGAAAAGTTTGTGAGCGAAGCTATTGTGTTATTTGGTGAGTGCAGTAACTTTGACGTAAGTAATTTTAAGCCTGATTTGTCCCAAAATGCCATCTCTTTAAAAAGACAGGTGATGATAAATTATTTACTTCAAGATATTCAAGACAGTGAGCTAATGGACATTATTGAACATTATCTTTACGACAAACTTGGTTCCAAGAGTGATTACAGAAACTATTTGTATCTTTATGAAGTACCGCTTCTCAAAGCAGGTCTGCATAAGTTTAAATCACAGGTACAGTTAGCTGAAAGTCTGGGTTTAAACAGAAACACATTACGAAAAAAGATAACAGAAAATAAAAAATATATAGAAGGAAAAATATGAAAAAAATAGCTATGATATTTGCAGGACAGGGTTCTCAGGCAGTTGGTATGGGAAAAGATTTTTATGAAAATTCTGAAACTGCACGTGAAATGTTTGATAAAGCCGGTGAAAGAATCGGTGTGGATTTTAAAGAACTTATTTTTGAAGAAAATGAAAAACTGGGACAGACGGCCTATACACAGCCGGCAATTTTACTTGTTCAGATGATAGCATACAGACTTTTCAAAGAGGCTTGTCCCGATACTAAAGCCGAACTTTTTTTAGGACACTCTCTGGGTGAGTTTTCTGCTTTATGTGCAGCAGGTGCCATTGATTATGTAGATGCCGTAGAACTTGTGCATAAACGCGGTGCTTTTATGCAAGAAGCCTGTGAAGGAAAAAATGCCGGTATGATGGCAATTGTCGGCCTTGATGACGCAAGTGTGGAAAAAATCTGCAGTGATGCACAAAACGAAGGCAAACAGGTATGGCCTGCCAACTATAACCAGGACGGACAACTTGTAGTTGCGGGAAATAAAGAAGACCTGGCATCACTGGAGCAGACTTTTAAAGAAGCAGGAGCAAAACGAGCCTTGCTTTTAAATATGTCTGTTGCATCACACTGTGATATACTGGCACCTGCACAGGAATCTCTTGCCGAAATTATGCAAACACAGATACAAGAGAATTTTGAAGCCCCTGTGATTTCAAATGTTACAACAAAACCCTACAGTACAAAAGCGGAAGCAGTTGACCTTTTAAAAGAGCAGCTTGTAAAACCGGTAAAATACAAACAGTCAATTCAGGCAATAGCGCCTGAAGTTGACCTGGCCATAGAATTTGGCAACGGAGTTGTACTAAAAGGTCTTAACAGAAGAATTGCAAAAGAGTTGAAAACACTCAATATATCAGATATGGCATCATTACAAAAAGTGAAAGAGGAAATTTGCTCTTAATATGAGAGTCACACTTGCACAAACTTCACCGAAGTTAAACCGTACAAATATTACCGAGGCAGTTGTCTGGATAAATGATGTCAAAGAAAGTTCAGATCTTATAGTCTTTCCTGAACTCTCTTTAAGTGGGTATTTGCTTCAGGATAAACTTTTTGAAGATGCCTATTTGCTTGAAGAACTGAGTGTTTTTGAAGAGTTGAGCAAAGATATTGATATTGTTGTCGGCGCAGCACTCAAAGACGGGAATGTTTTTAGAAATACAGCACTGTATTACAGCGGCGGAAAACTTCTCTCCAAACATATAAAAGTACACCTGCCAAATTACGGAATGTTTGAAGAAGCACGCTATTTTGAAGGCGGTGACAGATTTGAATCATTTGTTGTGGGGAGAAAAAAAGTTTCGATGCTCATCTGTGAGGATTTGTGGCATACCAGTGTGCATGAAGAACTCACCAGCCTTGATCCGGACTTGATTATCGTTCTTGTGGCATCCCCTGCTCGCGGATTTAATGAAAAATCTTTGGATATTCAAGACAAATGGTATGGAATTATCAGCAATGTTGCAAAAGAGTGCCGTGCAGAGCTTCTTTTTGTCAACCGTGTGGGATTTGAAGACGGACTTGGCTTTTGGGGCGGAAGCTGTATCGTTCAAAAAGAGGGCAAAAGAGTGCATCAGTTGCCACTGTTTGAAAAATCAATACAGACATTTACAATCGAGGAATAAATATGACAATAGCAATAATGGGTGCAATGCCTGAAGAAATCGCACCGATTTTAGAAAAATTAGGTGAATACAAAACGACTGTATATGCAGGAAACAAATATTATGAAGCAAATTACAAAGGCACGGATCTTGTCATAGCCTATTCAAAAATAGGAAAAGTATTTTCAACATTGACGGCAACCACCATGTGTGAACATTTTGGAGCGCAAAAACTTCTGTTTTCAGGTGTTGCCGGAGCAATATCGCCAAAGCTAAAAGTAGGAGATTTGATTGTAGCTACAAAACTTGCCCAACACGATCTTGATATTACAGCCTTTGGACATCCTTTTGGATATGTGCCAGAGGGTGCTGTTTATGTTGAAGCAGACAAAGAACTGACAGCCCTGTCAAAAGAGGTTGCAAAAGAGATGGGCAAAAATGTCCAAGAAGGTATTATTGCAACGGGTGATCAGTTTGTAGCAGATGAAAAAAGAAAAAACTGGATTGGAGAGACGTTTCATGCAGATGCACTGGAAATGGAAGGGGCAAGTGTTGCTGTTGTATGTGATGCTTTGGATGTGCCTTTTTTTATTCTTCGTGCAATAAGTGATGCGGCAGACATGGATGCAAGTTTTTCTTTTGATGAGTTTTTAGAGACCAGTGCCGTGGAATCCGCTGAATTTATTATGAAAATGGTTGATAAACTTGTCGGTTAAACTTTCCAAAAAAATTATGTCAAAACTCGGTAAAACAAATGCCGAGTTTTCCTTGATAGAAGAGGGGGACAAAATTCTTGTCGGACTCAGCGGAGGCAAAGACTCTCTGACAATGATTCATGCGATGAAAGAGCAGCAGCGCCGGGCCCCTTTTGCCTTTGATTTTATTGCCGTTACCGTAAGCTACGGAATGGGTGAAAATTTTGACAAACTCTCCGCACATTGCAGGGAATATGGTATAGAACATATAGTAAAAGAGACCCAGACCTATGATTTGGCAAAAGAAAAAATTCGCAAAAATTCTTCCTTTTGCAGCTTTTTTTCCCGTATGCGGCGAGGGTATCTTTACAGTGTTGCCAAAGAACTGGGATGTAACAAGGTTGCACTTGGCCACCATATGGATGATGCGGCAGAGAGCTTTTTTATGAATTTTATTTACAATGGACAGATGCGCAGTCTTGCTCCGAAATATACAGCCCAAAACGGGCTTGTTGTGATTCGTCCTCTGATTCAGATGCGTGAACGTCAGCTGCGTGCTTTTGTGGAAGACAACGGCATAGAAGCCATAGGCGATGAAGCCTGTCCTGCCATGCGTTTTGATGTCAAAATGCCCTATGCAAGAGCACAGATGAAAGAGATGCTCTCATCAATGGAAAAAGAACATCCTCAGCTTTTTACTTCACTGAATGCCGCTTTTAAAAACATCTCAGTCGATAGTTTTTTTATGAGTGAGGAGTAGCATCTTCATCATAGATTACAATGGTTCCGGCAATTAAATCATGCAGTCCTCTTTTGTCTTTTCGAAAAGCCACCATCAAAAACCCGAGTCCGAACAACAGTAATGAGGGGATATAGGCCAAAGAACGTGTAATCGCCTGTTTGTTGTTTATATCTTTACATGTAAAGGCGTCAACTATCTTTACATGTAGAAATTTTCCTGTTTTCCACGATTTGCCACCCACTTTTGAAAAAACTTAAACAATTTTAAAGTCAGCTATGCAAAGCATCATAAAATCTTTGTTGAATCTTAGATAGTTTCATAGGGAATATTTCACCATCATCCAACTTTATAGCAAATACATGTTTAATGAGGTCCCTTAAAATTTTATATGAAATTTGATATTCTTTTTTTAAATCCCTTGTTTTTACTTCAAACTCTTTATATATAGCATATGCCACAAAGCAAATGAGGATATGGGCCTTGATTCTTGTTTCTAGCCTGTGATGTATCGGCCGTATTTGAAGATCTGTTTTAGAAATTCTAAAAGCTTTTTCAATGTGCCAAAGGTTTTGGTAATGTTCTATTATATCTTTATGAGAAAGTGTAGTATCGTTTATTATATACCCTTTTAATCCATCAAGTTTGCTGTCTTGTAAGACTTTGTTATGATTGAGTTTAAACTCTACTTTGCAATCATCTGTAATATCCAAGTACTTTGCATAATGGGAGAGTTTTAAATCTTTTTTAGTGAGATTGGTTGAATACTCAATCTTTGCTTTTAATCTCTCAAGAGCCTTCTCTCTTAAGCGTTTATCTTTTTTGGCTCTTTTTGATGAGTAGGTAAGTACGAGTCTTTGGTGTATATCAAGAGAGTATTTTTGATTTTCTTGTGTATATTTTACAGTTTTATCAATCTCTATTTCATGGGTCGTACTATCATCAATAAATGTCAGGTTTGTAATTTTCTCTTTGATGCTGCCTGGTAGCATCTTAATTTTTGCACCAAGGATATATCTGTACCCGTTATTTTCAAGGTAAGCTATATTGGCATCATTTAACATACCTCTGTCAGCTACTACAATAGGCTTGTGTTTTAGTTTAAATCTTTTTTGAAAGCTTTTTAGTGCTTCAAGGAGTGTGTGCCCCTCATACTTTTTACCGTGATACACCTCATAAGAGAGAGGATACCCTTGTAGTGTTGTAAATAGACCCAGTTGTATCTGTGGCCGTGCTAATTTTCCTTCTTTGGAGAAACCTATTCTTCTTAGGTCATCTTCACTCTCACTCTCAAAAAACAGTGTTGTTACATCATAGAAGCTTACAACTAAATTGTTATCTATTTTTGCAAGTGTATCTTGATATACAGCCTCTTCAACTCTTTGTTTAATCTCATCTTTATAAAGACTATCTACCAATCTGTATATTGTCTCATCGCTAATCTCTTTCTTTTTAAAATAAAAAAGATAGTCACTTAGATACAGCTTACTCCCTGGATAGAGTATTCTTGATATTACAAGTGCTTTAAAAAGTTCATGCTTATCATTTTTCTTATACACTGATTGGAAAATAGTTTTTTTACTGATAATCCTGTCAAAGATTTTACCAAAAAAGAGTTCATCACCTATAGGAATTATTTGCTCATTTGAGATTGACAAAAACTTTAACTTTTTATCTTCTTGTTCTATGTTGTCAAACAGTGTGGGCTCTAACTCTTTTATTCTCTCTTTGCCTTTTTTTAAAAGTTCCTCTATCTCATCTGAATCTTTTGAACAGCCTATGCTCTCAATTACTTTTGATCTTCCTTTTACTTTTTTTATTATTTGGATACTGACAGAACCACTTGAGTTTTTCTTTTTTCTAACATACATAAAGGTATTATAAAAAACTTTCTCTTAAAGTTTGTGCCACCCATTTTTGAAATATGATACCCCTATTTTAGGGCTTTACAGAGGATGTTTCTCTGTTTTTCTTGAATTCGTGGAATTCAGGAGATGAAAGAGATGCTCTCATCAATGGAAAAAGAACATCCTCAGCTTTTTACTTCACTGAATGCCGCTTTTAAAAACATCTCAGTCGATAGTTTTTTTATGAGTGAGGAGTAGCATCTTCATCATAGATTACAATGGTTCCGGCAATTAAATCATGCAGTCCTCTTTTGTCTTTTCGAAAAGCCACCATCAAAAACCCGAGTCCGAACAACAGTAATGAGGGGATATAGGCCAAAGAACGTGTAATCGCCTGTTTGTTGTTTATATCTTTACATGTAAAGGCGTCAACTATCTTTACATGTAGAAATTTTTTCCCGGGGGTCGCTCCGCGCCATTTTTCCCAAAAAAGAATTGTTACAAGCAAAACTGAAATCTCAAAAACAAATTCCCATGTTAAAGAGGTATGGGGCTGTTGGTCAAGAGCATGTATATTCCCGTTCATTGCCATTTGAATATTGTTTTGGTACTGTACAAAATCAAACCAGTTGCCATCACTTACAAAATAAATAATGATACCTACAGGCAGAGCCAAAAAGAGCGTATCAAAAAATGAGGCAAAAAAGCGTATCCAAAACCCTGCATATCTAATATTTTTTTTCATACCCTAAAGATAGCGTAAAAAATCTTACTTAATACTAATGTAACACTTTTTCTATACACTTTTACATATTTTGCGGGAGAAATGTAATGAATAGAAAAATTTTGTTTTTATCTTTGTGTGCATCGTTGGCATTAGCAGAGAGTGTGGTAGAAATCAGTCCTGTCAGTGTGATAGCAACAGGTGTAAAAGAAAGTGTTTTAGAACAGCCTCTGAGTATAAGCACGAAAGGGGAAAAGGAGATAGAGCTTGATCAGGTTATATTTCAAAAAGACCTGCTCAACTCCCTTTCCGGTGTGCGTATTGAACAAACCGGTTCTGTTATCGGACATATGACATCCATTCGTATGCCTGTGAATACCGGTCCCTATTATCTCTTTATGCAGGACGGAATCCCTGTGCAGTCAAGCGGTTTTTTCAATCATAACGGGCTTGCCTATACTACATTTCAGAGTGCTTCGTCTGTTGAAGTGATAAAGGGAGCAGGAACTGCTCTGTATGGATCCGATGCCGTTGCTGCCACCATTGATGTACAATCCTTGAAACAACCTTCAAAAGAGAAGGTTGTTTTACTCAAAGGTATGGGCGGAAGCTACGGATACGGCCTAGGAAGTGCGGAGGTGAGTGATGCTATAGACAAAGAGAGCGGATATCGTGCAAATATATCTTATATGCACAGTGACGGTTGGCGGGAGCATACAAAAACTGACAGAGTTGAGTCCAATTTTCGTTATGACAAAAGAGTGAACGACGATAATGATATAAAAATTATTGCAAATTTTTCTAAAACTGTGGCACAACAGGCTGACAGCTTTAATAACTATGCAAATATAACAAACGGCTCAACGGCTGCAAGTGATGATCCGAATTATTATACAGCCTTGCAAAAAACAGATGTAGAGAGAAAGTTTGACTATGCGAGGGTCAGTGTCCAACTGAATAATTACAGGTATAATGATTTGGAAATTTCTCTGATTCCGTATCTGCGTTACAACAGAAACAGATATGTTGCAACCTGGGAAACAAATCTTCCAAGCAATGATAATGAAATTTATACCTTTGGCCTGCAACAGAGAAATACTTATGAAAAAGAATGGGGGAAAATAGTTTTTGGCTTTGATACAGAATATACACAGTCTTCTCTGAAATACAATCAGGATTTTGATATTACAACGACAGGATGGGGCGGTGCTACCTATCTTACAGGGGCATTGTATGACTATACGGTAAATTATTTTGCCATAGCCCCTTACATCCACACAGAATACAAACTGTGGAGTGCCCTGATTGTGAGTGCCGGCTTGCGATATGACTATAACAGTTACAGTTATGATAATAAACTCGCAGATAACAGTTATGACGCCTCGGGAAGATATTACAGACCTGCAGACAGAGATGACAGCTATAATTATCTAAGTCCCAAACTGGCTTTGAGTTATTTTCCTGCGAAGGATTTAAATCTTTATGCACGGTATGCAAACGGTTTTAGAATTCCACAGGCAACACGTCTGTATTCTGTAAAGGCAGGATACGAACAGATAAACCTTGATCCCGAAACATCAAATACCTACGAGATAGGATTAAAAAAATCTTTTTCCAAAAAGACATCTTTTGAATTGGCAGTCTATTATATGACTATAGAGGATACCATCATACGAGATAGAAATACCGGCGGTTACCGCAATGGTGGCAGTTCTATACACAGAGGGGTAGAAGTGACACTCAAAGAGGAGATATCTCGGGAACTGGAGACGGCAGTTGCATATACCTATACAAAACACAATTATGACAATGATCCTGTTCTTGGCGATAATGAAATGGCAGGAGCACCGAACAATATAGCAAATGTGCGTCTTTTTTATATGCCGGACGCTCTCAAAGGAGTTACCCTGCAGGGCGAATGGCAATATGTCGGTTCCTATTGGATGGATGATGCACATACGGTTGAGAAATATGACGGATACAGTATCGGCAATGTTAAAATGAATTATAACTACTCAAAGAGGGTAAGAGTTTTTGCCAAAATTACCAATATTACAGATAAAAGATATGCTGTCAATGCTCGGTATGCCTACGGAAGAGAAGACTATACGCCCGGTGATCCAAGACAGTTTTATGCGGGCTTAGAGTATAAATGGTAAAAATCTATACACTTCATAAAATTGTCGGATTGAGTTTTGCCGCAGTATTGGCTCTTTTGGCTTTTACGGGATTTTTACTGGATCATGACAAATGGAGTTTTTTATATACGATAACTTTCAAGAGTGTGCCGCAAA
Organism: Sulfurimonas sp. ST-27; assembly: GCF_048081595.1. Classification (GTDB taxonomy): domain Bacteria; phylum Campylobacterota; class Campylobacteria; order Campylobacterales; family Sulfurimonadaceae; genus Sulfurimonas; species Sulfurimonas hydrogeniphila. Next base: position 1,571,810 of record NZ_CP182226.1, on the reverse strand, counting down.
AGAGTATAGAGGCGGACAAAAGGCTTTTTGAAGCGTATTATATTGATAAAAAAAACTCCGATACTGTCATAGCGGGCGGTAAACGGGGTTTGTTTAAAAGCACGGATGCAGGAAAGCATTTTGAAAAAATCAGTTCCCTGCAGTGTAATGCGATAAGGGAGCAGAAACACACACTGTACATAGCAACATCGCAGGGCGTATACTGCTATGATTTTAAAAAACTGACACCGTTGGTCCTTAAAAACAGATATATAAGCTCCTTGGCCTTATATGAAAATAAACTGGTAGCGGTTGAAGAGAAAGAGAGAGTGTATGTAGTAGATATAAAGAGTAGAAAAGTTACAACAAGCACAGAAATATTTCTGCCAAAAGAAGCACTGCAAGAAGATATAAAACTTTCAAGATTTATACGGGATTTACACTATGCAAGAGGACTTTTTGACGGAGACCTTTCTCTTTTTCTCAATGATTACGGGGCACTGGTTTTATTATGGCTCAGTATAAGCGGATATATCATTTGGTATTTGATACGCTCTAAACAAAAGGCACAGTTTGCAAGAAAAATGATAAAAACACATGCAAATATTTTTGTTATTTTTTCTATATTCCCTCTTTTTATTTTATTGACAACCGGAATTTTTTTAGATCATGCGTCAGCACTTGGAAAATTTATGAAATCTGTGACAATTCCACATAAAGTTTTACCACCAATATACAATACTCTAAAAGCTGACATCTGGGCTGTTGACTACGACGGGAAAGTGTATAGAATAGGGAATCGTTACGGTATCTACAAAAGTAGGGATTTAAACAAATGGCAATTGGAAAACAGAGGTTTTGCGTACAGAATGATACGAAGAGGAAAACGCCTCTATGTCAGCGGAATGGGAGCCCCCAACCGTATTTTGGATGCAAAGCATTTTGAAATTTTAAAAAATGCACCGCATATGTTCCGTGACATTATAGAAAAAGAGAACAGAGTAGAATATTTCAGCCCTGTGCAAAAGAGTGTAAAGTTACCACAGTTTCATGAGGCAACACTCTACTCTGTACTTTTAACACTGCATGATGGCAGTTTTTTCGCTTCCTGGTGGATATGGGTAAATGATGCAGCTGCTTTGTCTTTGCTGTTGCTGCTGGTAAGCGGGTTTCTACGATGGAGACACAAAAGAAAGCATTTCAAGTATCTTTTCTTTAAGTGAGCCCATAGTACTTTGGAGCCTGCGGTTCTCCATAGTAATAACCCTGTAAAAAATCGACGCCAAACTCTTTGACAAGCAGAGCCAGCTCTTCTGTGCTGACAAATTCGGCAACGGTACGAATATCAGCCTGTTTGGCATACTGTATAATCCCCCGTACCATATTGTTTATATTTTCATCTTTATTGAGCTGTGTTATCAGTGAGCCATCGAGTTTTATATAGTCAAGATGCAGTCTCAAAATATTTGTAAAGTTGGAATAGCCCGAACCAAAATCGTCAATAGCCACTTGGCATCCGTATTTTTTTACAAATAAAATAAAGGCTTCGACAACACCATAATCGTCAATATCTTCTGATTCGAGTATTTCAAATGTAATTCTTTCCCCTCCATATTTTTCCAGACGGTTTTTTATATAATCAAGCATAGAGGCAGAGTTGAGGTTCTCATAACTGAGATTGATAGAAATTTGAATATTGTTTTTTGCATAGACATTAAATACTTTTTGCATCATCTGTCGTGTAAAAAATTCAAATGTTTTATCTTCTTTTGCCGCATCCAAAAAGTAATAAGGCGAGATGATTTCACCGCTGCTTGTCTGTATTCTTGCCAATGCTTCATATTTGACAGTTTTTCCGCTTTTTGCCTCTATAATAGGTTGAAAGTACGGAATGATGTCTCCGTTGTAAAGTGCTGTTTTATAGACTTTAAGTCTCTGAATTTTCTGTGCTTTTTCATCTTTGAGGGACTGTCTGTTTTTATAGATTTTGTACTTTTTTTGTGAAATAAGTGCTTCTTGCAGTGCAATATTTGCATGTGCCAAAATGTTATTCACACCGTATGCAATACCTGCTGTAAAGTCGGCAACTATTGAATTGTCATCTGCATTATCCTGTGCCTCACTCGGGAGTAATAAAGAGTGCTGCATTAAAAGTAAATATTTATCAAAAAGATTTTTATTTGTAATTAAAAATGCGAATTCCTGCAAATTAAGATTATATAAGGTCACTTCTTCGTCATGGACTATATTATGCAGTTCTCTGGTTTTTTGTCTAATGATATCCTGGACAACAGCATTGCCGTAAAGGTCTTTTAACGCATTCAGCTGGTTTACATGTAAAATTATCAGCATCGCCTCTTTTTTAAGCAGAGAAAGATCTTCATGCAGTGCGGTATGATTTGGAAGTTTTGTAAATCTATCCAGGCTTTTGAGATTTTTAATGGCATATTCGTTGACATCAAGCATCACAGTGTTTTTTTGCGCTTTATGCAGGTTTTCATCAGCTATGCTGTATAAATCATCACAGTTAAGATAAAATTTTGACGTATCAAGATTAATGCCACCTACTGAAAGATGTAAGGATTTTAGAGTATTCAATTCAAGAATATTCTTTGCTGTATCATTTATATATTCATCTTCTTTGTTGTGCACAGTCAGAGCAAATTCATTGTGTGCTATCCGAAATAATTCAGAATTTTGCGGGTTTTTGAGTTCTTGTAAAAAATGAGATACCTGCAGGATTGTCTCATCTTCAATGGGTTCATCATCGATTTTAATCAGTAAGAGGGCAAACAATTCCTCTCTTTCCAAATGGCACGCTTGTATTCTGTTTTGAGGTAGTTATGAAAGTATTGTTTGTTATATAAAGAGGTAATCGGGTCAAGAGTAGAAAAATATTCCAGTTTTTTTTGATAGGTGATGTCTTTTAACAGAGAAGTATAACCGATGCTGTTTTTTAATCTCTTTTGCCAGTTCTATGCCCTGGGAGTTTGTGAAATCCAGGCTAAGGACAACTATATCATAATATTTACTGTGTTTGGAATAGTATGTTTTATAAAGAGAAAGCGCCTCTTTGACATTATCACTTACCGTTACATGTAAAGAAAGGTTTTGAAGGAGAGAATGAATTTTGTTTCTTACCGAGAGTCTGTTCTCGACATATAAAATTCTTAAATCTGTGTACTCTCTTACATCTTGCAGAAGGTTCATACTTTAATTCCTCAGTGTTATAATCTATTATATATTATAATACATTGATTGAACATTAAAGTATGTATTTAAAAATTTAACTATACGTGATAGTTCGGTGCCTCTTGCGTGATAATGACATCATGGACATGAGATTCTTTGAGTCCTGCTGATGTGATTTCAACAAATTCTGCCTTGTCCCAGAAAGCTTCAATGCTTTCACTGCCGCAGTAACCCATAGCGGAGCGTAATCCACCCATCATCTGATGTACAATTCCGGCGATTGAACCACGAAAGGGAACACGTCCCTCAATTCCCTCGGGAACAAGTTTGTCAGCGGCTGTACCTTCCTGGAAATATCTGTCATTGCTTCCTTTTTGCATAGCCCCGATAGAGCCCATACCGCGGTATGATTTGTACTGACGTCCCTGAAACATTATCGTCTCACCCGGAGACTCTTCCGTACCCGCTAAAAGAGAACCTGCCATAATACAGCTTGCACCGACAGCAAGTGCTTTTGCAATATCGCCGGAGTATTTGATACCTCCGTCTGCGATAACAGGCACACCGTGGGGACGGGCAACTTCCGCACACTCATCTATGGCGGAAATCTGTGGTACACCGACACCGGCAACGATACGTGTTGTACAGATTGAACCGGGGCCAATTCCCACTTTTACAGCATCGGCGCCTGCTTCTATTAGTGCAAGAACTGCCTCTTTGGTTGCAATGTTCCCGGCAATTACATCAACTTCCAAAGACTCTTTAATCGCTTTGACAGTATCTAAAATACCTTTGGAATGACCATGTGCAGAATCCAGAACAAGAACATCCGCACCGGCATCCACAAGGGCTTTGGCTCTGTCCATCTGACCGACACCGATAGCCGCGCCAACTATCAGACGACCGAAGGCATCTTTGTTCGAGTTTGGATACTCTATGCGTTTTTTGATATCTTTGATGGTTACGAGCCCTTTTAAAAAGCCTTCATCATCTATGATAGGGAGTTTTTCTATTTTATGTTGGTGCATTATATCAGCGGCTTCATCCAGAGAGATTCCTTTTTTTGCAGTAATGAGCGGCATTTTTGTCATTACTTCGTCTGCACGTTTTCGCATATCTTTTTCAAATCGCATATCACGGTTTGTTAAAATACCAAGAAGTTTGTTATGTCCGTCTACAACAGGAACACCGGAGATTTTAAACTCTTTCATCAAGGCTTCTGCATCCGCTAAAGTAGCATCCGGGTGGACATAAATCGGATCAATGATAATGCCGCTTTCAGATTTTTTTACTTTTTTGACCTGTTTGCACTGTGTTTCGACATCCATGTTTTTATGAATAATTCCGATACCTCCGAGTCTTGCCATTGCAATAGCCGCACGGTATTCTGTGACTGTATCCATAGCAGCCGAAACCATAGGAATTTTAAGAGTGATATTACGAGTGAGTTTTGTCTCAAGTGAGACCTCTTTAGGAAGTACTTCCGAATACTGTGGTACTAAAAGTACATCTTCAAATGTCAGGGCGCGTTTACGAATTCTCATGGGGTATCCTTTTGCAGAGTATAAAATTAATTATTAGAAATTTTTGCATTATACCTCTTTTGTGGTTAAAAAGAGGTAAAATCTAAAAACATAAACTGGGAAAGTAAAATGATAATAACGACAAGAACAAAAGGGAAAATATGGCTCTTGAATACCCATGGCTGTATACCGAAAAATACCTGATTGACACCGCGAAAACCAAGCCAAAGACCTAAAAAGGCTTTGATTGAAAGAGCTATCTGAAAACTGCTTAATCCATCAGGGGAAATTTTTCCAAAAACCTGTGAAAAAAGATACATTCCCGAAAGTACAGCAACAATAAGAGCCTTGGGTACAACTTTTCGTACATGTATCATAATGGCTTCACGTGCCTTTTTATGTTCTTCTTCCGTTAATGACTGTTTCATCTTTGCCATAAAAAGATTATCGGTAAAGAGAAATCCTCCGTAAATAAAAACAGCAAAAATATGTATGGTATGAATGATTGTATATGTGATGACTTATCCTTTTTTAGGTGTTTTTCTAAAGAGATGATAGTTCTCAGATTCGAGCATATCTTCAACATAACTTGCTACACATTTTGTACAGTTTGTCCATATTCCCGAGGGCAGTCTGACTTCGAGCTTTTTCTTTTCCCGGAGTTTAATGATTTTTTTAGGACTCAATACTTTTGTGACAGGGGCAAAATCAACATCTGTCAAATCTATATCATCTTTGTAAAAAATCGTCTGTTTTTTGAAATTTCCCCAGCCTGGTATACCGTCTTCTGTATAGGGAACCTCATGCCCGTTTTTAAATTTTACCATCATTTTGTAATGAGAATCTTCAAAAACCTGAGAAACCTTTCCCCGGCCAAAAACCAAGCCGTAGAGTTTGTCTTTTACTTTTACATTGTCAAAATATGCCATTTTACTTCCTTTTTTAAAATAGTAGCAAAAAATTATCTCATTGTCATTACATTATTTATAGGCAATCTCTTTTTCAAGGCTCATAGCACCGTCAAAGAGTGTCTGCTCTTCATAGGCGTTTGCTATAAGCTGCAGTCCGACAGGCATCCCTGCTGCATTTTTCATTATTGGCAATGAAAGGGCAGGCAGACCTGCAAGGTTGACACTGATTGTATAGATATCACTCAGATACATCTCCATCGGATTTGCAAGTTCTCCGAATTTTGGAGCAACATTCGGAGCAACCGGAGAGAGAATCAAGTCAACATCGTTAAAGATTTTTGCATACTCCTCTTTTATCAAATGGCGTGTTTTTTGTGCTTTTACATAGTAGGCTTCATAGTAGCCGCTTGAGAGCACAAAATTGCCAAGCAGGATACGGCGCTTGACTTCATCCCCAAAACCTTCGCTTCTTGTTTTGTAGTAGGTCTCTTCTAAATTTGCACCTTCAACACGGTTGCCGTAACGTATACCGTCATATCGCCCGAGATTGGTTGTTGCTTCTGCTGTAGCCGTCACATAGTATGCAGAAATGTCATATTTTGCATCCATCATCTCTTTTTCAACAATGGTGTGCCCCTGTGCCTTGAGTGCTTCAACTGCTTTGCTGTAAGCCTCTTTCACATCATCACTCGCATTTTCTATATACTTTGGCAAAATGGCAATAGTGAGTTTTCTTTCAGGATTGAGATTGTCACTGACTTTGTCATCTCTCATGGCATTTGTTGAATCTTTGACATCACTCCCACTGATAATGTCATACAAAATAGCAGCATCTTCTACATTTTGTGTCATCGGTCCGATTTGATCCAGACTTGAAGCATAAGCCCCCAAACCGTAACGGCTGACTCTTCCGTAAGTCGGTTTCATGCCTACGATACCGCAATACGCTGCGGGTTGGCGGATACTTCCGCCTGTATCACTGCCAAGTGCAGCTATAGCCAAACCCGCTCCAACTGCAGCGGCACTTCCTCCCGAACTTCCACCGGGAACATGTTCAGGATTGACAGGGTTAAGTGTTTTGCCGTAGCAGCTTGTCTCAGTTGTCGAACCCATGGCAAATTCATCCATGTTTGTACGACCAAAAGGAGAGAGCCCGGCAGCTAAAAGTTTTTCTATGACAGTGGCATTGTAAGGCGCAATGTAGCCTTGCAAAATTTTTGAAGCAGAAGTAACAGACCACTCTTTGACCTGAATATTGTCTTTAATGGCAACAGGCACGCCCTCACCAAAAGTATTTACATCTATATAAGCATTTAAATCTTTGTTTGCTTCTATTTTTGTTTGTAATTCATCTTTAAATTTATTAAGTTCATCTTTGCTCATTGCAAGCGCTTCTTTTAATGTAATCACTAACTTTCCTTTTTAAATTTTTTAACAGCTAAAATACCTATGCCAATCATAACAAATACAGCAAGTATGGTTGTTCCGATAAATGTTGTACTAACGGGCTCACTGTAATTAATCATTGACTACGCTTTGGCATCTTTTACAAAGGCACTCCTCTGCTTCAGCCTGGTATTTCCAGCATCTTGGACATTTGTGCAGTGTGGCTTTTGCGATGCTGAAGGTGTCTTCATCAACTTTAAAGCTGGCTATAATCTCTTCTTCTGGTTTGTCTTCAAAAATTCCGGAAACAACAAACCAGTCTTCTGCATCGGTACTGTTCATCTCAAGGACAGTTTTTGATTCTGTGTAAATGACAAGTTCAAGGGTGTTTTTGATGATTTTTTCTTTTTTGAGTTTATCAACTTCTGCGCCGAAACCTTCACGGGCTTTTACCATATACTCAGCATCAAAAGGTATGTCACCGGCTTCAATTTTTTCATAGGTCATGTCAAAAATATCTTCGGCATCACCTTTGATGATGGCAGGGGCATTGTCTACTATCTCATCTGCTGTGTAGGTTATAACAGGAGCCATAATCAAAAGCAGTGTTTTTGTAATGATTGCCATTGCACTTTGGCTTGCACGTCTTCTCGTAGAATCTTTAGCATTACAGTAAAGATTGTCTTTTGTCATATCGATATACATGCCGCTGAGTTCGTTAACAATAAAGTTGTTGAGTGTGCTCATACCGTTGACAAAGTTATATTCACTAAAATGTTTATGTACTTCATCAAGCGTGTTTTGTGCAACATTTAAAATCCATTTATCCAAATCACCCATATCTTCGTACGGTGTCAGGTTCTCGAGGTCATTGATATTGGCAAGCATAATTCTAAAGGTGTTTCTCAGTTTACGATAGTTTTCAGAAGTCTGTTTTAAAATCCCCTGAGAAATTTTCAAATCACCCTGATAGTCCGATGAAGCAACCCATAGGCGTAAAATTTCACTGCCGTATTCTTTTAAAACTTTCTCGGGTGCGATGACATTGCCTTTTGACTTGGACATCTTTTCACCTTTTTCATCTACTGTGAAACCATGCGTCAATACACCTTTGTAGGGTGCTTTGTGCTCAACCGCAGAAGATAAAAAGAGTGATGACTGGAACCAGCCGCGATGTTGGTCAGACCCCTCGACATACAAGTCAGCAGGATAGTCTCCCGCATCATAATTACGGGATTTCAGTACCGAATTCCAGGTAGAACCTGAATCAAACCATACATCCAAAATATCTGTTACTTTTTCAAGCTCTTCGGGCTTGTAACCGCTTCCCGGGTAGAGAAGCTGTGCGATGTCCATAGAGTACCAGGCATCACTTCCCTGCATTTCAAATATCATGGCTACAAAGTTGAGCACCTTTTCATCAAGTAAAACTTCACCAGTCTCTTTTACTCTGAAAAATGCAATAGGAACACCCCAGTCGCGCTGGCGGGAAATACACCAGTCAGGACGATTCGCAACCATAGAAGTCAAACGGTTTTTTCCGGTTTGCGGTATGAAAAGTGTTTTTTCAATCTCATCAAGGGCAATGTTTCTGAGTGTCTTCTCCTCGTCTTGCGGTTTTTCATCAACAGAGATAAACCATTGTTTTGTAGCACGATAGATAAGCGGTGTATGACTTCTCCAGCAATGCGGATACGAGTGCATAAATTTGCTTACATGTAACACGTTCTCACCCATCATCTCAATGATGTCTTCATTTGATTTAAAGATGTGACGCCCTACAAAATCCTGCGCATTCGGAATCAAAGCATCACGCACAACAGTTGCATCATAACATCCTGTTTCATCCACAGGCATAACAACTTCAAGGTCATATTTCAGTCCGACACGGTAGTCATCTTCACCGTGACCCGGAGCGGTATGCACACAACCTGTACCATTGTCAACTAAAACATGCTCCCCTAAAACAATACGGGAATTTCTGCCATTGAGCGGGTTGATGGCGTTGAGGTTTTCAAACAGAGTCGCATCAAAAGTTTTGGCGACACCGCCTTTGAGAATGCCGTCTTCAACCAAAGCATTCAATAGTTTTTTTGCAACAATATAACCCTCAGTTGTAAGAACATACTCTTCTTCAGGGTTTAGCGAAATCCCCGTATTTGCAGGAATTGTCCATGGTGTAGTCGTCCAGATAACCGGTGCTGCTTTTGTTTCTTTGTCCAGTCCGAGTTTTTCTTTGGCTTCATTGCTGAGTTCAAATGCTACAAAAATCGAGTAGTCTTCTTTGTCCTCATATTCAACTTCGGCTTCTGCCAGTGCAGTTCGTTCAGCCCATGACCAAAAGACAGGTTTGCTGCGCTCAATCAAAAGACCTTTTTTTGCAACACTGCAGAGTGTTCTGAAAATATTTGCTTCAAATCTGTAGTCCATTGTCACATACGGTTTTTCCCAGTCAGCAATAATTCCAAGTGTCTTAAACTCTTCTTTTTGAATGTTTACAAACTTCGCAGCATGTTCGCGGCAAAGTTTTCTTATCTCGGCAGTTTCAAGCTGCTCTTTTTTCTGTTTTCCGCCAAGCTTTTTTTCAACCTGCTGCTCAATCGGCAGTCCGTGACAGTCCCAGCCCGGAGTAAAACGGACAGATTTACCGTTGAAATAGTTGTTTTTGATGATAATATCTTTGAGAATTTTATTGAGTGCATGACCTATGTGAATATGCCCGTTTGCATAGGGAGGACCGTCATGAAGGGTGAAGTGTTTTGCACCGGCACGTTTTGCCTTCATTTTATGATAAACTTTCTTTTTGTCCCATGCAGCATAACGCTTCGGTTCATTGTTTATTAAGTTGCCTCGCATGGCAAACGTAGTTGTTGGTAAAAGTAGTGTGTCTTTGTAGTCCATTGAAACCTCAAAATATTATTATAAATTTTTGCAGTATACCTTTTAAGTGTTTAAAACCTAATAAAAGTGTTATAATAAGCCAAATAAAATTCTTCAAACAAGGCTGTACAGAGTATGAAAACACATCTGATAATCATTGGAAATAAATTTGTTTATAACAAATCGTTACAAGAATATATTTTGCGGGATATTGAAAAAAACACTGGTTTTATAGATAATATAACTTATTTTAAGGACAGTGACAACTCCTTTTTTCTTTATCTTGAAGAAGAACTCCATGCATCCAACCGGGTTATTATCGTTACATGTAAACAAAACTTTTCAACTGTCGGAAAAGTGATATGCACTGCAACCAGTGATAATCAGATTTTAAAAGAGGGGATGCTCATACCGCAGAAAGCCTCATTGTTTGCAGAACGTTCCTATCTTTTGGAATTTCAAAGCTCTTTGATAAATGTAGTACAGATGGATGAAGGACAAAAAATGCCCGAATTGCTTTTGAAAAATGAAGAGATAAGGGCAACCATACATATATTTGAAGAAGACAAATCCACTATAGTGACAATTTTGACTCCAATCGCACAAACATATGAAGTCAATATTGATGTAACACAGGAGGTGCAAGGGTGGCACAGAGTAGATGTGACGAGTAACAAGTACGGGGATATTACCAAATTTATTCATGCAGCAAAAAACCTGTTGCCTAAAAAGCTTATTGCATCATCAAATATTATTGAGTATATCATAGAAAAACTTTCACATTCAGGAAAAAAAATAACATTTGCCGAGAGTTGCACAGGAGGACTGCTCAGTTACTTTTTTACAAAACACAACGGCGCATCAAAAATTTTAGAGGGAGGCTTGGTAACTTATTCCAATACACTCAAAGAAAACTGGTTGGCAGTTGATCATGCCATACTTGAAGAAAACGGTGCAGTCAGTGCCGAAGTTGTCAGAGAAATGAGTGAAGGTGCACTCAATGTCAGTGGAGCAGATTATGCTTTGGCAGTAAGCGGAATCGCCGGAGACACAGGAGGTACACAATTTAAACCGGTCGGTACGGTGTATATAGGTGTACGAAGTAAAACGCAACACACTGAAAAGCATCTGCATTTTCACGGTGACAGGAATTATGTGCAGGAACAGAGTGCCCTTATGGCAGTAAAAATGTTGCTTTTGCTTGATAAAGAGACTTTTTTCTAAATTTAGGAGAAAATATCTTGACAATTAAAATCTATTTGTCTATAATTTCGACCTCTTAACAATAAGAGGCAAATGTCTTGTTAGCTCAGCTGGTAGAGCACGTCACTTTTAATGATGTGGCCGATGGTTCGAATCCATCACAGGACACCATTTATTTTATTAAATGGGCGCTTAGCTCAGTTGGTAGAGCGCTACCCTTACAAGGTAGATGTCACTGGTTCGAGTCCAGTAGTGCCCACCATTTTTTGATTATTTGCACTCAAATTTTTAGTTCACGTACTTGAGTACGCTTCACTAAAAACTTAAGCACAACTAATGCAAAAAACAAGTTTTTTCTTTCTTTAAAAAAGAAAATGTGACAATTTTTTATAAAATTCTTGATTTTTGTTTTAATCAAGGCAGGTTCTAGAGTGAAAGAGGAGCATAGTTATACTATGTGACGATTGAGCGAAAGGTTCTAACGCCGAGTAAAGCAAAAAGCATAATTTTAGGTTGCGGTGGTAGTTCAGTTGGTTAGAATACCTGCCTGTCACGCAGGGGGTCGTGGGTTCGAGCCCCATCCACCGCGCCATATGTTTTAATAACCTTGTTATTGAAGAAAGTGACCCTTTCGTCTAGTGGCCAAGGACACTATCACTTCATGGTAGTAACAGAGGTTCAAATCCTTTAGGGGTCGCCATTTTAATTGGTGTTTGAAACATAATTTTGGGCGCTTAGCTCAGTTGGTAGAGCGCTACCCTTACAAGGTAGATGTCACTGGTTCGAGTCCAGTAGTGCCCACCATTTTTTGATTATTTGCACTCAAATTTTTAGTTCACGTACTTGAGTACGCTTCACTAAAAACTTAAGCACAACTAATGCAAAAAACAAGTTTTTTCTTTCTTTAAAAAAGAAAATGTGACAATTTTTTATAAAATTCTTGATTTTTGTTTTAATCAAGGCAGGTTCTAGAGTGAAAGAGGAGCATAGTTATACTATGTGACGATTGAGCGAAAGGTTCTAACGCCGAGTAAAGCAAAAAGCATAATTTTAGGTTGCGGTGGTAGTTCAGTTGGTTAGAATACCTGCCTGTCACGCAGGGGGTCGTGGGTTCGAGCCCCATCCACCGCGCCATTCTCTTTTCATTCATTCAGTATACTTATTCAATCATCAAATTCTGTTTTCACATCATCTATTCAAATGTATATTAATACTGTTACGTTAAACAGTTTTTTCGGAGCCCGTACTTCACTGCGGTGGCATTGAGACTCAATCAGGCCGGACTGACAGTACTGAGAAAGTCAGTTGTAATGTGTGCAACATCCCCGGGGGAGAGTTTTTCTATGTTTATGGTTCTGTTCTGTTTTCCCAAAGCACCGTAGACTTGAATATCTGTCTTGTTGAAAAGTGCCAAAACTTTTGCACCTGAAGCGACTGCAAGATGCATAGGTCCTGTGTCCGCACTGACATACAGATCACATGCCTGAAAAAACGCCCCTAAAACTCTTAAATCTTTGTTGGCATATTCCAAAACTTTTTCGTTGAGTTTTGTAGGAATATCTGGTGAAAGGATATCTATGATAACAATATTCTCATCGAGTTTAAGGAGTGTGTCTACCCATTCATTCCACCATTCATCACTTATTTTTTTGTCAAATCTTGCATTTCTGAAGATGGCTATAACTTTTGTATCGGCATCAATGTTGTTTACATGTAACAGTGAAAGCAAGTCTTGCTTTGCCTTTTCTTTCTCCTCTTGTGTCGGTTTTATATCAAGTGTTGGCATTTTTTTGGGAAAATCAATTTTGAAAAACCGTAAAAATTCCAGACTTTCAAGTCCCATATGCCTGTAGGTCTTTAAGCCTCTTTCTTGAATATGTGTGAAATTTGCCCAGAGTTTGTCACTTGCGAAGCTGGCTTTGTATTTTGCTCTTGTGAGTGCCGTGACGATCTGGGCACTGGTGGAACCACCGGAAACATTTAACGCAACATCATACTGTTTTGTTCTGGCCTGTTTGATATAGGCAAACATTTCAAGCGGATGTAAAAGCAGTTTTCGGGGGATGTCTATGACTTTGTCAACATTTGGCAGAGGTTCAAGAATTTTTCCGGCAAGTTTCATGCCGACAATGATGTCTATTTTGGCGTTTGGCATCTCTTTTGAAAGTTCGTTGATAAGAGGCGTTAAAAAAAGCAGGTTCCCTATTCGGTAATTTGGCCGTATTATGACAATGCTTTTGATGCGCTCTTTGTCAATATATTGAGCAGGCTGTGATTTGTGAGAAAATAAAGAAAGCACACCATTGAGAATACTCGAGAGTTTTTTTCTTAGGGTTACATGTAAAGGATATTTCATAGGAATCTTTGTTTTTTTTGTGTAATTATAGCCAATTAACATTTATATAGGATAGTTAGTGTAAAATGTCATATTAACTTAACGGAGTGCATTTGAAAGAGATTGTTAAACGGTTTTGGCCTTATATAAAAGAGTATAAACTCTACTATTTGCTTGTCATTTTTGGTGGGTTGCTCATTCTTGTGTCAACTGTGGGAACTGCACAGATTATGAAGCCAATGATGGATGATATGTTCATTAAAAAAGACAAAACAATGCTCTACATTATTCCTCTTGGGCTTATTGCCATTTATGTGACAAAAGCGATTGGAAAGTATATTCAGACAATTTTCATGGAGTACATCGGACAGAGTATTGTGACCCGTTTTCGTGAAATACTTTTAGACAAAATGATTCATCTTGATATGGCATTTTTGTATGCAAACCGGAGCGGAGAGCTTATTTCTCGTGTGACAAATGACATAGGCCGAATTCAGTATTTTGTTTCAAATATGCTTCCTGATATGTTTCGTGACCTTTTAACGGTTATTGCACTCGTGGGGTACATTGTCTATCTCAACCCTTTACTCTCTTTTTATACACTTATTGTTGTGCCTTTGATTATTTACCCTTTGATGCTTATTGCCAAAAAACTCAAAAAATATTCACACCGTTCCCAGAGTAAAAATGCCGATTTGGTATCGCGTTTGACAGAAGTTTTTAACAACAGTGAAATCATTAAAGCCAATGCAACAGAAAAATTTGAAGTCTCCCGTTTCAGTGTAGAAAACTGGAACTTTTTCAAGATAAATATGAAAGCCATTTATGTCGGTGCCCTTGTTTCTCCTATTATGGAGATCATAGCAGTTTCAGGACTTGCCATGGTCGTGTATGTCGGGGGTAAAGAGGTTTTTGACGGTAAAATGACTGTTGGTGAGTTTACAGCATTTATCACGGCAGTAGGACTTGTATTTGAACCGATTCGCAAACTTGGCGGAACCTATTCGAAAATTCAGGATGCGCTTGCGGCAAGTGAGCGTGTTTTTGAAATTATAGACAAAGAAAACAGTGTCGTCGAGGGTACAAAAGAGCTCAAAGAGGATATTAGGAAAATTGAATACAGAAATGTTGTTTTGCAGTATGAAAATATCAATATATTAGACGGTATTACTTTGACAATCAACCAAGGAGAGCATATTGCTCTTGTAGGGGACAGTGGCGGGGGCAAATCTACTTTTATGAATATGCTTTTGCGTTTTTATGATCCCGACAGCGGAGAGATTCTCATTAACGGCATCAATATCAAAGAATTCAAGCAAAAGTCACTCAAACATCATATTGCACTTGTTTCACAGCGTATCTACATTTTTCAAGACACCCTGTCTGCCAATGTTGCCTACGGCGAAAAAAGTATAGATGAAGCAAAAGTCATAGAAGCTCTGAAACTGGCGGATGCTTATGATTTTGTGATGCAGCTTGAAGAGGGTATTTATACTATGATGAGTGAAGCAGGGGCAAATCTTTCAGGTGGGCAGAGACAACGCATTGCCATTGCCAGAGCAATATACAAACATGCTTCACTGCTGCTTTTTGATGAAGCAACATCGGCACTGGACAATGAGAGTGAAAAACGTATACAAAAAGCACTCGATGCCTACACGAAAGATAAAATCACACTGACAATCGCACACCGTCTCTCTACAATTGAGCATGCTGACAAAATTTTGGTACTGCAAAAAGGGCTTATAGTGGCGAGCGGTACACATAAAGAGCTTTTAGAGTGTTCTGCTGTGTATCAAAGACTGGCGGGAGAACTGAAAAAATAGTCTGTGAGACTATACAAAGCTTTTTGTCCCACCTTTGTCATACATATCTTTGTATCGGAATGTGATGAGATTTTGCATGATGGCAAACAGTATCATAAAATTTAAAAAACTGCTGCCTCCGTAGGAAAACATAGGCAGAGGTACGCCGACTACAGGGGCATAGCCTATAGTCATGGCAATGTTGACACCCATATATATGAAAATCATAAAAGAGATAGCGACAGTTACAACTTTAATATAGTAGTCATTGTTAAATATACTCAGACTCAAAAGATGCAGGATGAGCATAGCATAGAGTAAAATGAGTGCTAACGCTCCTAAAAAGCCGGTTCGCTCAACAACAAAGGCAAAAATAAAATCACTTGTGGCGATAGGCAAAAATTTCATCTGTGTCTGTGTCGCATTCTCTTTGTCTTTTCCTGTCCATCCGCCAGAGCCTATAGCGATGATAGACTGCTGTACGTGATACGATGGTTTTTCACTTAAAAAATCTGTAATTCTCTCTTTTTGATAATCATGCAGCATAAATTTATAGGCAAGCGGGGACAGAATCAAAATTCCTGCAACAATAGTGGCTATTATTTTCCAATAAACACCTACATAAAACAAAACACTATAGCCTATAAGCAGTAAAACAAGGGCTGTACCCAAATCCGGTTCTTTTGCAATAAGAACAAAAGGGAGCAGTATGTAAAAGCTTATGCGTAAAAAATCTTTGAGTCTGTAGCCTTGTTGAGGAGGAGGATTTTTATGTATAAGATAGGCAAGCATTAAAATAAGCGCAGGTTTTACAAATTCTGAGGGCTGTATGGTGGCATTGATGAAGGGTATTTCTATCCACCTTTGGGCTCCAAGGCGTGAGTGTCCGAAAAGTTCTACTGCAAAAAGCAGGGCAATATTGCCCCAGTATATAAAAGGGATAAGCCAGCTCATCCGTCTAATAGGCAATAAAAATACAACCAAAAAAGCCAAAAGTGCAACACCGACATAGGCAAGCTGTTTTTCAGCAAGAGCAGGGACAGCTTCACCGATGAGCCAATGAGACATAATTATCAAAGGAATGATAAGAATGATGGAAAAAAAGTCAAATTGTGATAAAATACTCTTATCAAATCTCCACAAATTTGTAACTCCAAAATAAAATTATTATGATTGTATCATAAAGGCTGTAAAGAATGATAAACACACAAGAATACAAATGCGTAAATCCTGAACGACTGGATACTTTTTTGACTGCACAGATAGGACAGACCCGTTCGCAGATAGCAGGACTGATCAAACATAAATGTGTCTTTGTCGATGGAAAAAAAGTTCCCCGTCCGGGTGTAAAACTTAAATCAGGACAGACAGTCAGGGTAGAATTTCCTGAGGCGAAAGAGGAAAAAGCACTTGATGTAGATTTTGATGTTGAAATTTTATATGAAGATGATGACGTTCTGGTCATAAACAAGCCAAGCGGAGTAACGGTCCATCCTGCACCGAGTGTCAAAGAAGCAACCCTGGTTGACTGGCTCAAGCACAAAGGTATCAGACTTTCTACTATAAGCGGGGAAGAGCGTCACGGTATCGTGCACCGTCTGGATAAAGGAACGAGTGGCACAATGGTTGTTGCCAAAAACAATGCTGCCCATGAATTTTTGTCAAAACAGTTGCAGGACAAAAGTATGGGGCGTTACTATATAGCTGTCATAGTGCCCCCTCTAAAAGAAGAAATTACCACAATAGAATCAAACATAGGCAGAAGTGCCCATAACCGTTTGAAAATGGCATCCGGACTGGAACATGCAAAGTATGCAAAAACGATGTTTAAACATCTGGCTTTGAGTGAAGATGAACAGACACAGCTTATAGCCTGTAAGCTTTTTACCGGAAGAACCCATCAGATAAGGGTACACCTTGAGAGTATGAACCGTCATATTTTGGGGGATCATATCTATGGATTGAGCCCAAAACAGGAGAACTCGGAACGTATTTTGCTGCATGCCTATATGATTTACTTTATTCATCCTTCAACAAAAGAAAAGTTAACTTTTCAAGCAGAGTTTGATGCTATAATGCGAGAAACAATTTATAAAAAATTTGATACGGAGATTTTAAATGAAGTTATTGAGCCTGAGTACATTATGCGCAGTTTCACTGCTGATTCTTAGTGGCTGTCAGGGAATAAGCCCGCTGCCAAAGAAAAAAGTTGCTATAGACTCTACGCTGCCTGTTGTAACGCTTACAAAAAACGGAATCATGCGTGATATGAAAACGGTAGCCTTTGAATGGAAAAGTATAAAAGATCCGCGTGTAAACGGTATTTATGTCTATAAAAGAATTTTAGGGAAAAAAGCCACAAAAGAACTGGATTATTATGACCGTATAGACAATAGATTTAAAACACATTATCTTGATGCAAAGAATGAACCGGGTACAAAATACAGTTATGCTTTCAGGGTGGTTTCCAAAGATGCCCAGGGCAAACTCAGTAAAGTTTATAGTGTCAGCACTCTCCCTGTCCTGGAATCTGTAGCCTGGATACACTCCATTGCCGGACTTCCTCGAAGTGCGAAAATTATATGGAGACCGCATGAAAATCAACGGGTTGCATCCTATATAATTGAACGCCAGAGTGTTGAAGATGAATCATTTAAAAAAATTGCAATACTGAAAGGGCGCTTGAATGCCGAGTATATTGATGAAGGTTTAAAAGACAATGCCGTATATCTGTACAGAATTCGGGTAAAGACCTATGATGGAATTGTTTCAAAACCTTCACAGATTGTAAAATCTGTAACAAAGGCACTGCCAAAAGGTGTAGAACATATAAGTGCAAGCAAAAATTTGCCAAAAATGATAAAAATCAGCTGGTCTGCTTCAAAACAAAAAGATTTTCATCAATACTATTTATACAGAGGCGAAGACATAGACAGCTCTTTTGAACTGATAGCCAAACTGTATAACAACAGCTTTACAGATCATATTAACAAAGACGGGCAGGTTTATTTTTACAGAGTCAGTGTTGTGGATAAAGACGGGCTTGAAAGCGAACATGATAAAAATACCGTTATGGGGATGACACTGCCAAAGCCTGATGCTCCTGTTATTACCTCAATACAGCTTACTGATTCAGGAGTAGAACTTTCCTGGAAAACTGCAGACGCAAGAATCAAATCTTATGAAATTGTCAGAAAGCGCCAGATAGGCTGGTTTAAAGAGACAAAAAAAGAGTATAAGAATATTCATACAAACAGGTTTATTGATACAAACATTGCTGCAGACAGTATGTATGCATATACTGTTTACGGTATAGATGAAAACGGTATAGTTTCAAAACCGAGTACTGAAGTCAAAATAAAAGTTGGTGCATTTACCAAGGTGGTAGATGGAGAAAAGAGTTCGCCGGTGAAAGAGGTTCCTGTCAAAACTTACACAAAGGATACAGACAGCACACAAGAGAAAGTGACTCCTGTAAAAGATTTAGATTTAAACGAGATTTAATGCCACATTTACATATAGAAAAATTTAAACAAATTGATTTTCCAAAGCTTTGTGATGAGGTGAGTTTTAATTTTATTGCATCAAATGTTTTGCATGCCGATGAAAAACTCATTGCAACAACTGTAGAAGGTGAAGATTTTTTTCTTTTGGTTAAAGAAGAAGAGAACAGAAGCCTGCTCAAAACTGACAAGCTTACGCGTCCCGCTTCCATACACAATGTACATAAAGCACTTTTGGCATATGCAAAAGCTGCAGGGTTACATGTAATCGCTTCAAATGTACCCCAGGCACCGAAGAATATACATCTGCAGGAAGTAACGGCACTCAAAAAAATAGAATATTTTGCCAATGAATTTCCACAGGACAAAGAGGTCCGCATTGAAGTAGGCTTTGGCTCTGGACGGCATTTGCTGCATCAGGCAGCAAAGAATCCTGATGTGCTCTTTATAGGTTTGGAGATTCATCGTCCTTCCATAGAACAGGTACTCAAACAGAGCGTTATACAGAAGCTGGATAATTTACTTGTGCTTGATTATGATGCGAGGCTTTTTATGGAGCTTGTTCCTTCAAATATCGTCGGGGCTATTTATGTGCATTTTCCTGTTCCGTGGGATAAAAAACCGCATCGCAGAGTTATCTCAACTTCTTTTATCCAAGAGGCCCGTCGTGTATTGAAAGTTGGCGGGACTTTGGAGCTTAGAACAGACAGTGAAAACTATTATGTGTACTCTTATGAAACCTTTATAGCATTTGACAAAACAACACTGCAAATTAATAAAAACAAAGATATAGCCATCAGTTCAAAATATGAAGACAGATGGAAAAGACAAGAAAAAAACATTTATGATGTGACAATGATAAATGATGAGTTTTCTCAGGAATTGGCTATTGAAGGTGACTTTACTTTTACAAAACCCGGCTTGAGTGTGGAAGAAATCATTGCACTGCATAATAAGACTTTTCGTTTTGAAGGCGGTTTTATACATTTTGAACGTGTATACAGACTCAAAGAAGGGGTTATGCTGCGTTTGTCAATGGGGAGTTTTGACAGACCGGAACATTTGTATCTTATTATCAATAATGAAGAAGTTTTTTACTATCCAGAGTACCCATTAAAATCACGCAGTAATCTCAAAGCACACAAAGAACTGAACAAGGTGTTACATGGATAAAGTTATTATTGCTCAAAACCTTTCTCTTGCTTATTCCAAAGATGAAACCATTATAAACAAAGCAAATTTTTCTATAGACTCGGGAAGTTTTGTTTTTATAACCGGAGCAAGCGGTAGCGGAAAATCAACACTGTTAAAGTCACTCTATGGTGCGCTCAAACCCATAGAGGGAAGTCTTGTTGTCGGAGGTGTTGAACTCAAGGGTGTTTCAAATGCAAAGCTGAATTTTTTGCGAAAGCATCTCGGCATTGTTTTTCAGGACTATAAACTTGTAAAAGAGTGGACGATAGAAAAGAATATCATGCTGCCGCTGATTATAAACGGCTATGAAAAAAGTATCACACAGAGTCAGGTTGACTCTCTGCTTAAGCATGTAAGACTGCAGCATCAAGTGGGGAAGTATCCTTTGGAACTCAGCGGCGGAGAGCAACAGCGTGTAGCCATGGCAAGAGCCTTGGCACATAATCCGATTTTGATACTTGCCGATGAGCCGACAGGTAATCTTGATGATTACTCTTCACAGCTGATCTGGAATCTTTTAGAAGGTGCAAATGAGCAGCTTAAAACTACTGTTATTGTGGTAACACACCATATTCCTGAAACAATGAAGGTTGATTACAAGCACTATCATATAGAATTCGGAGAGGTACATGAAGTCATTTAAAAACCATATCTCTCTTGTTATTGCTCTTGTGAGTATACTTTTTTCATTGCAGATTTTTACTATAGTAGACAGATCTATCAATGCCTATAAAGAGAATCTGGCAAACAACTATTCACTTGTGGTCGTCAGTCAAAAAACATTGCAGCCAAAAGAGTTGACGGATAAAATATCAGCACTCTCTTCTGTCGAACAGCTTTCTCCTGATGAGATTATAAAAAAACTCAATACCGGGATAAACAAAAGAAATATAGAACTGTTGAAAATAACATTGCCGAAATTTTATAAATTTAAATTAAAAAGATATCCGACACCTGTTGAGTTGCAAAAAATAAAAAAAGAGCTTTTAGCGTACCCGTATATTACAAAAGTGGAAACTTTTTCAAATACACATGACACAACCTATAAACTGCTGCTGCTTTTTAAAAATGTCATATCTGTTTTGGCTGTATCTATTTTGCTTGTTACGATACTTTTAATATTTAAAGAACTTCGCATATGGCAGTTCAAACACAATGAAAGAATGAATATAATGGGATTGTTCGGTGCGCCTACATGGTTGCGTTCAGCAGTTTTGTTTCGGCTTTCCATTGTTGATGCATTTATAGCCTTTGGTATTTCATTTATAGCTTTTTCCTATTTTGCCTCAAGTCCGTGGGTAAAAGAACAGTTTGCAAACATAGGCATATCTGTTGTGATTTTTGACAAAGTGTATGATTCACTGATTATGCTTGGTGTTTCTATAACAGTCTCTATTTTACTGGCAGGTTTTATAGTTTTAGGGCATAAAGAAGAGGTCTGATGAGAGCTGTATTATTTTTTTTACTCTTTATATGCAGCAGTGCTGTATTCGGATCAACAGCAATAGATAAAAAAATAAACAAAACAAGTTCTGCGCTGCAGTCTTATACGAAGAACTATTCTGTACTTAATGCGAAAATGGCACAGACGGCCAAAGCTATCATCAAACAAAAAACAGAGTTGGCAAAAAAAACGCGTTATCTCAAACAGTTGGAGAAAGAACTCTCTCTCAAAGAGAGCAGTCACAGTGAGAATATACAACAGTTGAAAATTTTAAAAAAATCCCAGGAAGCACTTCAAAAAAAACGACAAAAACTCGAAGAGGATCTGATTTTTGTTATAGCCAAAACTGTCTCTTTATCAGTTGTTCTGGAAAAAGAGTATCCTGAAAACGAAGAAGCTATCATGGAGTTTGAAGTTTTAAAAGCTATGCTGAAAGCTTCAAAAGACAAAGCAAAACTTTTAAGCAGAAAATTTTTTGAAAATGAAAAAAATATAGATTTAATCAGTTTACATGTAAGTTCACTCGAAGTGGCAATCACAAATATAGATCAAAAAAGAAAAGAAGTAATCCGAAGAAAAAAAGAGAACAAAAAAGCGTTAAAAAAACTGACTTTGGCAAAAGAGTCCTACAAAAAAGAGTTAAAAAGTCTTATCAGAAGGCAAAATGCTTTAAAAAGAACTCTTTCTAAGCTTAATCTTATAAAAATAGATGAAATTAAAAGAGCAAAAGAAGAAAAGATGAGAAAACTGGCTTTTGCAAAACGTCAGAACAAACTTGGAAAAAACCTGCCAAAAGTAAAAAAACACGGCAGCAGTTATCAGGCAATAAAGACAATCAGGTACAGAGGACGAAAAACGATTGCTCCGCTTAATGCGTATACAATTACAAAAAAATACGGTACCTATACAGATCCTATTTACGGTATAAAGATATTTAATGAATCTATCTCTTTGAAACCAAAATATCCTAATGCAAAAGTAAAAACTGTTTTCAACGGTAAAGTGATTTATGCGGCAAAGACAGCGGTTTTAGACAATATTGTGATTGTCGAACACAAAAACGGACTCCATACAATTTATGCAAATCTTTCACAGATAGCACCAAATGTCAAAAAAGGGAAAAAGATTGCCAAAGGTGCAACAATCGGCAGGGTTAAAGATGAACTTGTTTTTGAAGTCACACAAAAAACAAATCATATTAATCCGATACGTTTATTTCAATAGATTTTGATATAATTGCAAAAATAAAAAACAGAGAAAAAATATGAACTTTATTCAAACACGCGGCGTAGATAAGAAAAAGCCGCAAACGGTTACCTTTTCGGAAGCAATATTGAGTCCTATAGCATCTTTTGGCGGTTTATATGTCCCGCAAAATCTTCCTGCTCTCGGAGAAGAATTTTTACAAAAGCATTTGAACTCTTCTTATAAAGAACTTGCAGCAGATATGTTGGATCGTTTTGAAATAGATATAGCAAAAGAAGTGATTGATGAGGCACTGAGTCTGTATGACAAATTTGATGATGCATCCAATCCTGTCCCTGTTGTAAAAGTCAAAGAAAACCTCTATATCAGTGAACTGTATCACGGGCCTACTCGCGCATTTAAAGATATGGCACTGCAACCCTTTGGTGTAGTTCTTTCTTCTATCGCACAGAGATTAAATGAAAATTATTTGATTTTGGCTGCAACAAGCGGAGATACCGGTCCTGCGGCACTTGAAACTTTTAAAAACAAAGCAAATGTAAAAGTTGCATGTCTCTACCCGGATGGCGGAACAAGTGATGTGCAGCGTTTGCAGATGGTGACAGAAGATGCACCAAACCTAAAAGTCATCGGGATAAACGGTGTTTTTGATGATGCACAAAGCGCTTTAAAACGTTTACTAGCTTCACAAAGTTTCAAGAATGCATTGCAAAAAAAAGATATGAAACTCTCAGCAGCAAATTCAGTTAACTTTGGACGTATAATATTTCAGATTATTTATCATATTCACTCTTATCTGGAGCTGATTCGTCAAAATGCAGTCACAATGGGTGAAAAAGTGTATCTGAACGTCCCAAGCGGGAACTTTGGAAATGCTCTTGGGGGATATTATGCCTGGAAAATGGGCCTGCCTGTTGAAAAAATCATTATTTCATCAAATGAAAACAATGTGCTTACGCGTCTGATTCGTGACGGGAAATATGATTTGAGAAATTGTGAAGTTATTGGTACGACATCACCTGCTATGGATATTTTAAAGTCATCAAATGTTGAAAGAGTTTTGTTCGATCTGTTTGGAGAAGACAGAACAAAAGAGTTAATGCAAAATCTTGAAGAAAATAATTTCTATGAATTGACAGCGGATGAACTTACAAAGCTTCGTGAGTGTTTTGATGCTGATTTTTGTACAGGAGAAGAGGGCAAAAAATACATCAAAGAGACTTTTGAAAAATATAACTATTTGATGGATCCGCATACGGCTACATGTATGAAATCCTATGAAACATGTTCAAAACCTGAGATTAAGACTATTGCCTATTCGACAGCTGAGTGGACGAAATTTTCTCCGGTAATTGCAAATGCACTGACAGGAGAGATTGATATGAAAGATATTGATGCGTTAGAATCAATATCGAGAGTGGCAAATTTTGAAATTCCAAAGATGATACAAGAGTTGTTTACAAAACCGATAGTGCAAAAAACAGTGATAGAAAAAGAGGAAATAGAAGAAGAGATACTTAAATTTTTATAACATTTTCAAAAAGTGATAAATCATTATTATTAACAGTTTAAGTTGTCATTAACTATTAAAGATGTAAAATAACTTTAATAGGAAAAATTATGAATAAAACAACAACTGAGGATAAGTTAAAGCAGAAGCGGAATATGCTTTATTACAATCAGCTGATACTGAATGAAAGACGTGCAAAGTCTTTTCATGGAAGAAAAGCAAAAACAGCTAAAAAGCGTACAAGTTTTGGTTCTCAAAAAGTCGATTTTAAAGATTATCTGTTTATTCCCGAACAATGGGAATTCGTTGCATACATACTCTATTTTGTCGGTATCCCCTATACCGTTGGAGCTTTGTTTTTATTTTTATTTATAGCAAATGCAAATTGGGAAAGCTTTCAGTTACTGAATCTCAATGCATTTCCTGTAGTTTGGCTGATAGGGTATGAAATAGTCTCTGTCTGTCTGTTGATCTGGATTATGATTCTGTATTTAACCTATGAAGCAGAAGACGGGTATTAAAGCAGCCCAGCCTTACAGCTTCACTGCTTTTTTATAGGCTTCTTCTATTGCTTGGATGCAGGCATTGCGAACATTTCCTTTTTCGAGTGCAGCATATCCTGCTGCTGTTGTTCCTCCCGGGCTCATGACACCATCTTTAAGCAGTGCAGGGTGTATTTCCTGGATAAGCTCTCCAAAACCGTCAAACAAACCACGCATAATAGCCATGGCATCTTCGCGTTTGAGTCCCTGTTTGACTGCTCCGTCGCTTAAAGATTCTGCAATAAGTGCAAGATAAGCAGGACCGCTGCCGGCAAGAGCTGTTGCTATGTCTATTTCTTTCTCGTTTGCCAGCCATCTTGTTGATCCGATAGAATTAAAAAGCGTTTGTGCTTCTTCTTTATAGGCGGTATCTCCTGTAAGTGTTGTCATGGATTTTCCAACACTCGCCGCAAGGTTCGGCATAGCTCTTACAACTGCAGATGTGTTAAAATGATCTTTGAGTTTCTGAATGCCTGTTCCTGCCAAAACCGAATAGAGTACCTCTGCTCTGCCTTGCAGTTTTTTTGACACTTCTTCTACATTTGCCGGCTTTACACACAGGAGAATATTTTTATCTTCAATATTAAAATTATCAAGAAGAGATTTCTTTACATGTAAACCGAGTTTTTCTTCAAAACTGTCTAACTTTTTACGGTCTCTTCCAACTACTTCTATTTTGTAACTGTTTTTTAAACCTTTGGCAATGCTGAGTGCCATATTGCCATTTCCGATAAATGTAATTGTTTTCATACAAGTCCTAAATGTTTTATGGTAGTATAACATTATTAAAATAAAGTCTAAAAAATGGGTGAGGATATGGAACAATTTTTAAAAGAAGCAAAGACTGCGAGTAGAGTATTTAACAGTTTGAGCGGACGTGATAAAAACAAAATACTACATGAAATGGCAAATGCTTTACGTGCCAATACTATGGATCTTATAGAAGCAAATGCTATTGATATGCTTGAAGGTGAGAAGAACAAATTAAGTTCTGCATTGATGGACAGACTTTTTTTGGACGAGGAGAGAATAGAGTCCATGGCAAAGGCTGTAGAAGAGATAGCTGCACTCAAAGAACCGGTAGGACGCGTACTTGACGGGTGGTTGACTGAAGATGGGCTGAAAATAGAAAAAGTGAGTATTCCTATTGGGGTTATCGGTATTATTTATGAATCACGCCCTAATGTTACGAGTGATACAGCTGCTCTTTGTTTTAAGAGCTCAAATGTCTGTGTCCTTAAAGGCGGCAAAGAAGCAGAACGCTCAAACAAAGCAATCGCAAAAGTTTTAAAAGCAGTCTTGGAAAATCATGATTTGCCGACATCTCTTATATCTTTGATTCCAGACAGTTCCCGTGAAGGTGTGGCCAAACTTATCAAAATGGATAAATATGTAGATCTGATTATTCCTCGCGGAGGAGCAGGGCTTATAAAATTTGTCAGTGAAAATGCAACGGTAAGTGTTGTCAAACATGACAAAGGGCAGTGTCATACCTATATAGACAAGGACGCAAATATTGAGAGCGCTGTAAAAATTGCATTGAATGCAAAAGTACAACGACCGGGTGTCTGTAATGCTATGGAGACACTGTTGGTAGACAAAACAATAGCAAAAGAGGTACTTCCTCTTTTAAAAGAGGCGTTTGACAATGCAAATACACAATTAAAGGGCTGTGTGCAAACTCAGGAAATAATCAGTGTTGCAGAGGCGACAGATGCCGATTATGATACTGAGTATTTGGCAAATATTTTAAATTTGAAGGTTGTTGAGGGTGTCAACGGGGCAATTGAGCATATAGTACGTTTCGGCTCAGGACACTCGGAAGCTATTGTTACTGAAAATATCACTACAGCAGAGAAATTTTTAAACAACATTGATGCAGCGGCAGTTTATGTCAATGCCTCTACCCGTTTTACAGACGGAGGCGCTTTTGGCTTTGGTGCAGAAGTGGGAATCAGTACAAACAAACTCCATGCAAGAGGGCCTATGGGAATAGAAGGGTTGACAACGTATAAATATAAAATTTACGGAAGCGGGCAGATAAGATGATGTTGACAATTGACGAATTAAAAAGTATTGTTTTTTTTGAAAATCTCAATGAAAAAGAGTTGAAACTGTTACTTTCAATCACAAGAAAGAGAAGTTTTTCTCAAGGTGAAATTCTTTTTTATGAAAAAGACAAAGCACAGCATCTTACGATGGTGCTTGAAGGTGTTGTGAAAATTTATAAAATAGATCCAAAAAACAATGAAATTATTCTGCATCGGTTTAGACCAAAAAGCATGGTGGCCGAAATGGCGGTTTTTGAAGGTATTCCTTATCCTGCTTCTGCTGCTTTTGAAAGTGACGGGAGTGTTTTAGAGATAGACTTTGAAAAATTCAAAGAGTATTTTCTTGGAAATCAAGATATCTCTTTGGCTCTTTTTAAATCACTGACCCAAAAAATCAAGCATCTTGACAATGTGATAGCCTTGAATGTTGTTCTGGACTCAACGGCAAGAGTTGCAAAATATATTTGTGAAAATGACGAGGCACTGAAGATGAAAAACAATCAGCTTGCACAATATCTGCACATGACTCCCGAGACACTCTCGAGAATACTGAAGAAATTTACAAAGTTAGGGTTTGTAAAAAAAGAGGCAAGTTCATACAAAATTACAAACAAAGAGGCATTAACCATCCTTTTTGAGTGATTTTTCTCTTTTTATTGATATTGGTCAACCTGTTATTACGCTTTCTTGATTACAATCATGAAATCTTATAAGTAAAAGGATTGATAATGTCACATATACCCAATGAAGCTGAAAAAATAGTTGTTGACGGTGCTACCGTTGATTTTTATAAATTGCAAAAAGATGGAGAAAGTACCTATTATTTTGATACATCAAAAGAGGGGCCGCCACACCCAATGGTAAATGCAATGGCAGGCTTGGCTCTTATAAAAGGAACTAATGACACTTTGGTGATGATAAACCATAAAGCACCGGGAGGACTTTTTGCAAAACTTGAAGATGATGTGAAGTATGATATACAAGAGCTGGATGACGGTTTGGTAAAAGTTATTTTTTCATATAACAAAGATGCTGCAAGTGAATCTGATTTGACACAGACAAGTTGTGGCGGTTGAGTTGAGTAATGGTAAAAATATCGCAGGACTTTGCACCGCCGTTTAAACTGATAGCT
This sequence comes from Sulfurimonas sp. ST-27, assembly GCF_048081595.1. Classification (GTDB taxonomy): domain Bacteria; phylum Campylobacterota; class Campylobacteria; order Campylobacterales; family Sulfurimonadaceae; genus Sulfurimonas; species Sulfurimonas hydrogeniphila. The sequence goes on along the minus strand of NZ_CP182226.1, from coordinate 1,544,014 downwards.
CCTTTTTTCCTGATAGGGAGCCTGTTTTATTTTTTTGCATCAGTCTATCTTTTTTCATTTGATGCTGCAAATCTCTCTTTTGTCAACCCGGATATGATGGCATTTGTACATCTGTTTTTATTGGGTTTTGTCATGATGGTGATTTTTGGTGCAATGGCACAACTGGTTCCGGTTGTTCTTGAAGTCGGACACTTTGGTGTAGAACTTTTTTATGCAATTTGGCCGTTGCTGCTCACGGGTACACTGCTCATGGTGTTCGGATTTTTGTATTTTCCCGCGCTGCTGCCTTACGGCGGTGTGACTGTATTGATATCTATGCTGATATTTGTAGGCGAAATTTTTTTAACAATATTTAAAGTCAAAAAATTAACTTTGGTGATGAGCAGTCTGCTTATTTCAAACACTTTTTTGTTCTTCGGAATAATTTTTGGGCTTTTAATGGCACTCTCTTATGCCGGAACAGTTTCTTTGGATATTGCATCCTTGCTGAAGGCCCATGTCTATGCGGTTTTAGGCGGTTACATTGCGATAACCATTATGGGACTCTCTATTGTGCTTGTTCCTATGTTTACGCTCTCACACAGCTTTTCTTTGAAACCGTTAAAGATTTCTTTGATTATGATGAGTATGGCTGTTGTGAGTGTTGTCATATCTTCATTTTTTAAGATAGATATACTGGCCTATACCGGCTATGCTTTGGCAGCTGTTTCGATGATCGTCTATTTCTATCTTATCTATATAATTTACAGTACAAGACCAAGAAAAGAGAACGATATCTATGCGGTCTCTTTGATGTTCTCTTATATTTCCATGTTGGTTTCCATTGTGATTGTCGTGTTTTATTTTCTGACACAAAAAGAGGAATTTTTACTGGCCTCTATGTGGCTGTTCTTTTTTGGATTTTTTGCTTTTTTGATTACAGGGCATATTTACAAAATAATTCCGTTTTTGGTCTGGTTTGAAAAGTTTTCACCATTGGTAGGGAAACAGAAGGTTCCGATGCTGGCAGATATGGTACCGTACAAAAGTTCGCAGGCTCAGTTTGTATTTTGTGCAGTCGGTGTTGTTTTGATTACCATCGCAATACTTACAAAAGGTGATGCATTGCTGCATGCCGGTGCTTCTTTTCTTTTTATAGGAACATTGGCATTTATCAGAAATGTATTTTATATGATAAATTTTAAAGCATAAAATTTTAGAAGAGGAGAATTACATGTATACAAAAGATGAATTATTTCAGGCAATTTCAACGGTTATAGATCCGGAAGTAGGTTTTAATCTTGTGGAAATGGGTCTTATCTATGATGCCAGTTGTGATGAAGAGGGGAATGCTAAAGTAGTCATGACGCTTTCAACAAAGGCCTGTCCTATGCATCAGATGATTTTGCAATGGGTAAAAGAAGCAGTAGAAAAACTGCCAAATGTAAAAAGTGCTGATGTAGAAGTTGTCTGGGAACCGCAGTGGAATATTTCCATGGCTGATGAAAATGTCAAAAAAGCACTGGGTGCTGCCTGATTGTATGAGCCTACTCTTGAGGCTCATGTTTTAAATAACTGTTTTTTATCAGTATCATTTCATATACCGAAACTTTTGGCATCGCTTCGTCTATAAGTTGGTCTGTATCTTTATATTTACCCTGCATTCTTTTTATATCATCATAGGCTTTCGGCTTGACTTCACTTGTTGCAACAGAAATAACAGCAGCCCATATAAGAATAATGGCAATCCATACTATTTTTTTAGCACCGGCATACACGCCTAAAAAATGAAAGATAATTGTCAGAACAATTCCAATACTCAACAAAAATGTCAAACTCATAAATGTATCCTTTCTCCTTCTGGGGTAATTGTAATATTTGCATCTTTAAACATCTGATCTCCAAAATCTTTGACACCCAGGGTTCCCAGCAGCATTAAAATGACAACTAAAAACAAAAAAATGACAGCCATACCATATCTTTTGAGTCTACTTATCATTTTCAGTCTCATCTTTTGGGGCAATAGGTGAATAGTCTACGCATCTTGCCGTATGAAAATCTCTGATAAAATCAGGATTTTTGAAGTAATCACCATCAAGTCTCCATCCAAGCTTTTTTGAAATCAAAACAGATTGTGAAATGGTTCTTCTCATCTTGTTTTCACAGATAACAGTCTTGCCTTCATTAAAGATTTCTTTGACACCCTGCATTCTTTTGGTAGTTACAAAATAATGAATACCTATCATAATGGCAAATATGGCAAATATACCAGACATTCCTTTTTTAAAGGCACCTTTTGGCATAAAATCCCTTGTTGTGACAAAGGCGGTAATGGCCAAAAAAAATATTCCTATTACAATATATGCAATTTCCAGTTCAAAAAATCTTTCCATTATATTTCTCCTTTATGCAACTGTAGCATGTTTTTTTTCCCATTCGGCAAATTTGGGTGTGAAATACTCAATTCTTACCTTTTTAAACTCTTTTGATGAGTACAGAGGCATGTAGTCTTTTGATTCTATCTCCTGTGCCATCTCCGCAATCATGGCATTTGTCTCTTGGGTCGTTTTTCCGTGGACCATTGTAAAGAGATTATAGGGCCAGTTTTTGTATTTTGGACGCAGGTAGCAGTGACTTACGGCAGAAAAAGCCGCTGCCTTTGCACCTATGGCATCGCCGAGTGTTTCATCAATATCCCAGACAACCATGGCATTTGCATTAAAACCTGCTTTTCTGTGGTTTAAAATGGAAGCAAACCGTCTCATGACACCGGCTTTCTGCAACTCCTGCAGGGTATTGAAAAAGGTTTCGTAGTCTATATCAAGATCATTGATGATATCAGCAAACGGTTCGCTGACAAAGTCAATGTCATACTGTACTCTCTGAATAATTTTATGGTGTAAAGGTGTCAGTTCTATATCTTTATGGACAACTTTTTTTACCTCTTCTTTTTTTTCGTCTTTTCCTGTCGTATTGAGTTTGACATTGATCTTAAAAAGCTTCAGGGTAGGCAGAACAATATAATCATCTGCCTCTGTAAGGCTGGCAAGCGTTTGTATTGTTTTTTCTAAACCCAAAACAGAATCAGGTGCAACTGCCATGGTAAACCAGATGTTAAAATCATGGTTTCTTTCGTAGTTATGCGAAACACCGGGATGGGCATTGATAATCTTTACGGCACTGTTGATTTTTTCTTCGGGAATTTTAAACGCAACCAGAGATGATTTGTACCCCAGGCGTTTTGTGTCAAATATGGCGGAAGTCTGACGTATGATATTTGCTTTTTTTTCTGCTTGCAATATCTCTAAAACTTCATCTTCTCGCATACCCAACTCATCAGCAATCACCTCAAAAGGTTTTTGTACCAACGGAAACTTTTTCTGTATTCTTGAAAGTATCTCTTGTTTCATCTGTATTACTTTATATTAATTTTTAGCATAATGATTGTATCTATCTTTATCTAAATTTAAATTGATATTTGTCAAGAACTTTATGTCTGTATATGTTATGATTAGATTACAAAAACTTAAGTAAGGGTATTTGGAATGGCTTATTTTCCGGCATTTTTAAAATTAGACGGTAAAAAAATTCTTATAGTAGGTGGCGGAAATGTTGCGTATGAAAAGTTGGAACATCTTCTTGATTTTACAAAAGACATACATATCATTGCAAATGAATTTTCACAAGAGATGCTGCAACGTATACAGGAAGAAAATCTTGTGTATGAAAAGCGTAAGTACAGAAAAGGTGATATACGGGAGTTTGCTGTTGTAGTGGTTGCTGTGGACAGTATTGCACTGCAGGCGGAGATATTTGAGGAGTCCAAGCAGTACAATTGTTTGTGTAATGCTGTGGACTCAGTGGCCTATTGTGATTTTATTTTTCCTTCGTATGTAAAAAAAGAGGATCTGATTATTGCAATATCAACTTCAGGTGCTTCTCCTGCAATGGCAAAACATTTAAGAAAGTATCTGCAAAAGATGATTCCAGGTGGAATTTCGGAGTTTTTGCAGGAGATGAAAAAACTGCGTAAAAGTTTGCCCAAAGGAAAAGAGAGAATGAAAATGCTTGATGAAAAAGCAAAAAAATATATAGAAAATTGGAGTCAGTAATGAATGCTAAAAAAGGATTGTTTTTAGGGATGTTGTTTGCATTTTTTGCACTTGGGTTTATAGCGATACAAAAAGCTACCCCGGATACAAAGCCGCACAGAATTTACAAAGAGATTAAAGTCTACAGTCCGTATAAGTTTGAAAAAACAATCGGGGGTCTTGCCATTGTAGATACAAGAACAGGGACCAAAGAGAAACCGGATGCGGCAGATTCATTGTACCGTATGGATGAACTGGACCAGAAGTGGGGAAAAAAACATTTGAAAGTTATCGGAAATGATGTTGTCGTCCTTGGTGATGCAAATCAAACAGTGAGAAAAATCTATATAGAGACAAAAGAAGAAAGAGACTGGCTGAAAAAGTTTTTTGGTATCTAATCTTATATTCGTTTTATAAAGGGAGTGCATTATGCTACGTTTGACTTTCCTGGCAATTTTTATTATTGTTGTATGGATAGAACTGCTCCCTTATATAATCCCAAACAAACCAAAAGAAATTTACAGTGATGAGAAACTTCGGGAAATTGCCTTAAGCAGAGGCATGTCTCCTATACCAAAAGAGTATAGCGGCTTTTTAAAACTGCTTGATTTCAAAGAGAACCCGATAACAAAAGAGAAAGTTGCCTTGGGCAAAAGTTTGTATTTTGACAAAATACTTTCTCAGGACACATCAGTCAGTTGTGCTTCTTGTCATATGTTGGGTGAAAATCCGCACAATAAAAAGCAGTTTTTAGATGACCTGACTCATCCTCAGGCCAAAACTGACTGTATGGTATGCCATATAAAAGATCAAAGCGGCAGTGACAGACTTGCAACTGCTATTGGTACAGAAGGAAAAACCTCTCCCAATCATTTAAATACCCCTACAATCCTAAATTCTGCTTTGGCAAAATACAGAATGTGGGACGGGTCTGCAACAACTTCAAAATCTGCTATTGCTCCGATGATACATGGCAAATATACAATGAATTTATCAACGCAAGAGGTCGAAGAAAGAGTCAAAAAAAACAATGCATATAAACAAAAGTTTGACAAAGTTTTTGAAGACGGAGTGACTTTTGAAAATGTGTGTAAGGCTTTGGATGTATATCAGAAAACGCTGCTTACCCGAAGTGCCTATGACAGATTTTTAGAGGGTGATGACTCTGCTATGAGTGAGGAGGCAAAAAGAGGTTTCAGAAATTTCATTCAGCTTGGATGTAAGGGATGCCATACCGGTATAACGGTCGGAGGACAGACAATTCAAAAGTTTCCGACACGCAATTATAATCATATCATAGATGTAACGGGAATTTTCAGCACAGAGTTTATCGGTCGTGATGTAGCTGCTTTTGATTTCAATATCAAACCCTACAGCAGATATCCATTTGAAAATAAAGGCGGCTTTTTGGGAAAAAACAATGAACAGCTTTTTCGGGTACCTGTTTTAAGAAATGTAACGAAAACATCTCCCTATTTTCATAACGGAGCCGTATTTGATTTACGGGAAGCTGTCCGTATTATGGGGAAATACCAGTTAAGCATGGAGTTGACAGAGATACAGATAGATGAAATCGTAGCATTTTTAAAGTCACTTGAAGGTGATGTTGTCGAGTATAAGGAACTGCAATGAAAATTTTATATATAAACCTTGATATTCTCTTTATGTTTGTCAGTGGAATTTTGCTGATGAACTATTTTTCGCTGCAATGGTCCTATTTTCGAGTGATAGAATTTCTTCACATTTTTGGTTCTGTAGTCCTTACACTGTTTTTTGTGCTTCCTTTTTTATATAAGCATATTTATGAGAGTATGATAATTATGAAACACAAAAGCAAAAGCGGATTGGCATTTGCTTTTGTGTTTGTGTTTTTGCTCGTCAGCGGAACGTACCTGTTCTTGATAGGCAACAGAGGCGGTGATATCTATGGTATTATCTCATACTATATACATCTTTATGGCTCTTTTGTCTTGCTGTTCTTTTTTGCACTGCATCTGAGAAAGTTTTTTGCAGTAAAAAAAATGACAGCTGTTCTTCCTCTCTTGCTGATATTCTTTCCAAACTATGCCTATTCAAGTTCAGAGAAACTGACAAATATCATCTTTACAGACGGTGCAAAACATCACCACAGCATAGACTGGACAAACTCCGTTACATGTAAGGCCTGCCATCCGGCTGTCTTTCAACAATGGGCGGATTCAAACCACAGGCATCTTGCCGATTCCAATCCATACTATATGGTGCTTGAAAATTTAGCCGAAATGGACAGAGGCAAAGAGTTCAGACAATGGTGTATGGGTTGCCACAATCCGAGTGCCGTGAGTATGCATCAGGAAAGAACTACACATTTTATGCAAGACAATATTATGCCGGAACCGCTTTTTACCAAGGGATCAAAAAATCTGATAAATGAATTTGAAAAACATCCAAACAGACTTGAACAGGGTGTCTCCTGTATTGCATGCCACCGTATAACAGATGCAAAGCCGACGGGAAACAGTTCCTACAGTCTTAATCTTACAAAAAGAAAAAAATATCTGTATGAAGATGCGCATGCAGATATGAAAGTCTGGATCAGTCAGAAGCTTATCAATGCAAAGCCAAAGGTTCATAAACAGGAGTATATGAAACCTTTATACAAAAAAAGCGAGTATTGTGCCTCTTGTCATAATGAGTTTCTGCCGCATAGCGGGAAAAAAGTTGTCTCAACGTACGAACAGTGGAAAAAATCACCCTACAACAATCCGAAGAAGCCAAAGGAGCACAAAGAGTGTATCGACTGTCATATGACCTATTTGAAAAACGGAAAATTCTCTCCGCTTGAAGGCAGGTCAACTCTCGGGGGAAAACATAAAAAGGATATCAAAGTACACTATTTTGCAGGCGGAAACCATTTCCTTGCCGGCTTGAAAAACAAAGAGAATGAGTCTCAGTCCATACAGCTTTTAAAAACATCGGCAAAACTGGATGTGAAACTTGACAAAGGGGTTTTGTCTGTAGGTGTAAAAAATGTGGGGGCTGGACACAAACTCCCGATAGGCGCGGCAGATTTTCGGGAACTCTGGCTTGATATAACAGTAAAAGACAAAAGCGGAAAAATTGTTTTTAGCAGCGGAAAACTGAATAAAGAGGGAGAGATTCAAAAAGGTTCTGTCATTTTCAACAAAGTATTTGGAGACAAAGAGGGCAAACCGGTAGGATTGTTTTTTTGGCGATATGAAAAACTGCTCAAAGATACAAGAATCCCTGCAGGCAAACGGGTTGTAGAAAAATTTTCATTGCAAAAAGAGCTGCAGTATCCTTTACATGTAAACATAAAGCTTAACTTTAGAATTTATCCGCAATGGGTGACAAATATTGTCAAAGCGGCATACCCGCAACTTCCGGATCCGCCGGTAATTACAATAGTAGATCTGGAAAAAGATTTTGATTAGACTTCTTGTATTGCTTTGTTTCTTTTTCATGGAGGGAGAATCATTTATACTTGAAAACTCTTACAGCAATGCCCATCAAAAAGCTGTTCAGGAAAATAAAATACTGATGGTCTATCTGACAAAAAAATACTCTGCTGCCTGCAATAAAGAGCTTTTTAAAATTATCAACAGCAAAAAAGTTTCATCGCTTATTGAAAAATGTGCAGTTTTTGTTATAGTCTATCAAAAACAAAAAGAGAGTTTTCCTATAGAAATGCTCTATACTGTGCAATATCCAACGCTCTTTTTTCTTGACGAAAATGAGCTCTTTCGCTGCAAGGCATTGCGAGGACATATGAAACCCAGTGATATAGCCGGGTGTTTAAAGCAAAAGTAGATGTTTACTCCTTGATGTTTTTATTGCAAAGCTTCAAAAGCATCATCAATTGTTTTGTATTGTTGGGCTATAAAAAGATAGACTGCGGCATTGAGTTTTGCCAGTTTTAAATATTCATCAGAAGGGTTGTTAAGTTGTTCGAGTGAGTCTGCAAGAGTGATCTGGTCCCAGGATTTTTTATAATGTATGCCGTAGTATTGCGGGTCTATAATAATCTCTTTGACTTCATCTGTTTCAATCATCCAAAGGCGTCCTTTGCTGAAAAGTTCCGGTGTTCCTTCATTCCCCTGAATTAAGGCAAAACGTTCATATCTGTCTGCAAAAATTTCAACATATTTCTTGACATAAGGTTTGTGAAAGACGCCTGTAATGGCATATTTGCTGTTTGCAGCTTTTGGAAGTTTCTCTATTGTATTGAACCCGCTTCTGAGTCCCAGTTTGTTTCTGATATCTGTCAGCTTATGGAGTTTGTTGCAATACTCTTTTCTGTCAAAATATTTAATATTTGGATGAAGATCTATCTCCTGGCAAATATTTTTAGTGGTGATACCATCTTTTGCCGGCTGTTTTTCATCTCCCATAATGACAAGTTTCAATGCTGTCTTTTCTAACATTTGCGCAACCAGAGGAAATATATACGGATTTTTTGCTTTACCGTCAAAAGGGTATCCCAATTCTATTGAATCCGGAATATTCTCTTTGCGGGTATATTCGTCACATGCGCTTAAAGCTCCTCGGAACTCCTCTGTCGTTTCAGGCTTGAGTCTCCATCCAAGCAGGAATGCGGCAATTTGTTCGCTTGGAACACTCTGGTTCAAAACCTGTTCCATCATATCTTTGCTTTCTTCAAAGCTTAAATCTCTGTTGCCTTTTGGACCGGTGCCTACCGCATGTATATATTTAAAAAAATCCATTCAATACCTTTTGTTTTTTTCTTGCATCAAGTGTATCAAAAGTATATAAATATAACTACTCTTCTGTCGCTTCAACCTCTTTTTTTATAGCTTCTTGCAAATCAGCGTCTTTTGGTGAGATATTAAAATAATTTTTTGCAAAAGTAATGGTAACTGCTTTCATTTTAGCATTTTCTTCTTTTTCTCCGATAAGCATATTTTCTTTAAACTCAGTGATTCTCCAACCGTTTTTTTCACCGGCTTCGCGAATGAGAGTATGGACTTTTTTGAGTGGAATCTCATGTTTGAAGTGTATGAAATCAGCTGTTTTTACATCTTCGGATGATATTTTTGCTGTTGAGCAGGCATTGAAAAGCAGAGTGCTTAAAAGTATCGAAATCGTCGAAATTATGATTTTTTTCATAGTAACCCCTTTGTTATATGATATAATAATAATTATAAAGAAAAATTTAATTTCGAGGAATTTTGATGACACTTCACGATGTTATGATTATTTTGGTGCTGACTTTCCCAATGTTTATTTTTACAATCTATCCGGCAATCCGACTCAGTGATTATCTGGAGGCACATCACGGGATACAAGAGTCTCAAAAACGCTCTGTAATGTTAGCGGTAACATTTTTGGGTGCCCTGTTTCTCTCCTCTTTATTGTATTATATATGACAAAAGGAATTGTATGAAAAAATTACTTTCTATACTGTTGCTGAGTGCATTGTTATACGGGTCAGATGCTGCTTTTGAAGCCTTTCATGCCGGAAATTATAAAAAAGCATTTTCATTGTTAGACACAGAAGCGAAGCAGGGGAGTATCAATGCAACCTATAATTTGTCGCTGATGTATTACAACGGGTATGGAGTAGAACAAAATATCTCTAAAGCAGCCGAACTGTTAGAACGTGCGGCAAAAGCGGGGCATAAAAAAGCGCTGCAAAATGTAGGCCGTATTTATATGCAGACAATGAATTTTGACAAAGCCGCAGAGTGGCTGAAAAAAAATGCAAAAGAGGGTGATACCAAAGCCTGTTATCTGTTAAGTGAAATCTATGTTACACAAAACAAATTCAAAGAGGCAAAGAAATGGGCCCAAAAGGCTATAGACGCAGGAAATCCCGAAGCTGCACTCTTGTATAAAGAGTATAAGTTACAAAACTATTAGTGATGAAACCAGTCAAGCTGTTTTCTGAGTGTAACAACTTTTCCGACTATAATGAGTGCGGGAGTTGGTACACCTTCTGCTTTTTGCACAATATCACCGAGTGTTCCGACAACAACACTCTGGTCTTTTGTCGTACCGCGTGAAATGACAGCGCAGGGATAATCTTCAGGCTTGCCTACTTCTATCAGTTTTGATGAAATTTTAGAAAGATTATGCAGTCCCATTAAAAATACGATGGTGTCATCTGTTTTGAAATTTTCCCAGGCAATCTGGGACTCTTTTTTGTTTGGGGATTCATGCCCTGTAACTACTCGAAAACTCACGGCAATGCCACGGTGAGTGACCGGAATGCCGGCATAGGCAGGAACGCTGACTGCAGAGGTGATTCCGGGAATAATTTCGAATTTTACACCTCTTTCATGCAAATATGCTCCCTCTTCTCCGCCGCGTCCAAAGACAAAAGGATCTCCGCCTTTTAAGCGGACAACTACATTGTGCTTGAGCGAGTTTTGGTAAATAACTTCATTTATCTCTTCTTGAGGAAGTGTATGCCTGCCGTCTTCTTTGCCGACATAGACAAATTCACATCCGTCTTTTGTCATTTCTAATATTTCCGGATTTGCCAAACGGTCATATATGATGACATCGGCCTCACCGATAACTCTGTGTGCTTTCATTGTTAACAGCTCAATATCTCCGGGTCCGGCACCGGTTAAATAAACTCTACTCATTGTTTTTTTCCTCATAAATAAAAATACCTGAAGGCTTCTTGATGGTAAAAATTTCGCGTTTTAACCACCATCCTTTTGTATTTATTACAGCGATTTTGTTAGCATCATTGACAGAAACATACAGATAAGGTTTTTCCCGGGACCATCTTACATGTAACACCTTGCCGTCAAACTGAAATCGCTTAATGACTTTGAGTGTTTTTGTATCTATGATTTGAATGATCGGAAACTTTTTACCGCTGAACGTCACAGCCAAATATTTTTTATCCGGTGAAAGGGCAGTAAAAACAGGCATTCCTTCAGTTTTAATAGCTGTAATAAATTTAAATTTTGGAGTAAAGACAAAAACTTTGTTGTCTCCCACCGCAGGAATGAAGATTTTAGAATGGCTCACTGACCAGAAACCGAAATGCGGTACTTTTAAAACCGGTTCTCTTTCTCCCAACTGTAATGGAATTTTTTTAAATTTCATGGTATCCAAGTTGAGTTCGCCTATCCAGGGACTGTTGAAAAAGCCGTTGACATATTTATTGCCATCAAGTAAAGCGTCAAAAGGCATAATTCCCACATCTTTAAACTCTTTGTAGAGAACAAAATGCGGTTTGCCTTTGCCTTTGTTTGTGTCTTTGTAGACGGCAATCGTGTCTTTGTCCATTTCTGAAAAAACAAGATAGTTTTTATAGATTTTTATACCAACATTGCGTGAACCGGTTTTGAGCTTTTGTATGGGCTGCAGATTACGGGATAAAATATCTACACTTTTGTCATCATAGTTGGCAACGGCGACATAGTTTTTGTTAATGACAAACCCTATGGCACTTTTGCTTGTTTTATATTCGGAAAGTTTTTTTTCGCTGACAGGATTAAATCTTATAATATAGCCGTCGCGGGAGATAAGATAGCCGTCCTTGCCATAAAACTTCATAACACCATGATTCATATTGTGCATATGCTCCATATGGTTTCTTGGGAGCCCGTCTTCTATGACTGCTACCGAATTACTCTCTCTCTCAACAACAAAGACTTTTTCATGTGCACTTGCATTTACATGTAAAGACAAGGCTGTTAATACAACTGCTAAAATTTTTCTTATTTTCATTATACTGTCTCTCTTTCTTCTTGGGTTAAATAACAGGATGGATCTTCACTCCACAGGTCACCTGTTATTGCATACGCACGTGCGCGACTGCCGCCGTTACATATATCTATCTGCTTACATGTACTGCAAATACCGCTGATTTGTTTTCTTGGATGAATTCTCAGCTCATCCAATAATGCTCCGTTTTGCCAGATATCACCAAAGTCCTGATGAATAATATTACCGACAATGAGAGGAAAAAACGGGTCAGGACGCACATCGCCTTCGCTGTTTATGTTGAGGAGTTTTCGACCTGCGGAGTTGCCGCCCCATTTTACAAGTCTTTGTCTCATTTTATCTTTAAGTTCCGGATACTTTTGTGCAAACTTATTGAGAAATGCAACCGCATCCATCTCCATATTTCCGGTCACTATTTCTATGTCACGTCCGGTTTCATAATACTCAAATGCTTTGCCCAGTATAAAATCAACCGCTTTTCTTCTCTGCTCTTTTGTAAGATCCATTTTTAGATTGTCGAGTCCCCGACCGGAGTAAACTAAATGGGAAATATATATTTTTGGAATATTGTGTTTTTCGACCAAATCAAAAATATATTCCAAAGAATTGATGGTGTCTTTTGTCATAGTGAATCGAATACCGACTTTTGCGCCTGTTTCATTGGCAAGCAAAACAGATTTTAATGTTTCTTTAAAAGCCCCTTTTAGCCCTCTGAAGTAATCATGTGTGGCTTCATCACCGTCTATACTCACACCGACATAGTTAAAGGTATCGGTAATTCTTTTTATATTGCCCTTTGTAAAATAGAGCCCGTTGCTTGAGAGGTAGGTAATGATACCGTTTTCTTTGCAAAAATCGGCGATTTCAAAGAGGTCCTTTCTTGTTAAGGGCTCGCCCCCTGAAAAGATGATAAATTTGACACCATTGGCTTTCATCTCCAGGATGGTTTTTTTAATCTGCCCAGTTGTGAGGGTATCTACTTCATCCAAGGTTGATTTTGAGTAACAGTGCAGACAGGAGAGATTACAGCGGTTGGTAAAGTTCCAAATGGCGATACTGCCGTCTAAAATCCTCTCTTTTTTTTCTTCGACAACGGAGGCGATAAGATTTGACAATCGAAACATTATTTTTTACCTTTATAAGAGAGAATATAGTCACTGATGGCATCGAGCTCTTGTGCATTGAGATGAAGCTGTGTCATAACAGTTCTTTTGTAGCCAAAAGCTTTGTACATTGATTTTGGAGAAGCTATATAGGCTTCTATTTCAGATTTTGTTCTTTTTGCGGCAATTTGGGAAAACGGGGGACCAAAGGCCATTGCTGTTTGATGATGGCATCCCCAACAGTAAGTTTGAAAGACTTTTTTACCATCTGGCTTTTGTGCAAAAGCCACAGAGCAAAAAAGTAAAAAAAGAATAATCAGTTTTTTCACTCCATCTCCCTTTTTTAAGAACTGTATATTGCTTATATTGTAGCGAAAATTTACTTGAAATTTTGCTTATAAATCCCAAAAAACAGGGAAAAATTAAATAAAAAGCTTAGATATATAATTATAAAAAAATATTATGAAAAAAAAGATGATTTATATCAAGTAATGAGAGGATTTCTCCCAAAAAAGGGAGAAATATAAAAGTAGAGTCTACGCGCCAGGAATAGACTGTCTGTGTTCGATAGAATATGTAAACGTCGGTGTTGTCAAACCTTCTATATATTTAACAAATTTACCGGTTTTCGCTTCATAAATACCGATACGACCGGCATTCCACTCTGAAACCATTGTCCAATGACCATGATTAGCAGGTTCAGCATGTAAAATACGAGGAATAATTACTTTGCCTTTTTTATCTTTAACAGTAGGGACTTTCCAACTGTAAAGTGTTTTATGCGTTACAGGATCTGTAATAGTTCCTTTTTTTGTACCGACTGTCAAAATTCTATCAGTCTCTAATGTTTGTTTGTTGATAAGGTAGATTTTATTCCAGTTATCTGGACCGCCGAGTACACAATCAGACCAGATAAACGGTGTATGCTCACTTGTACCGACAAATAGACCGCCGCCTGCAGTTCTTACATGTGCAACAACATCCCAGTTGCTGTCCCAAATAACTACATCACCGACATTCATACTGTTTGTCGCATAGAGTTGACCGTATCTGTCATTATACCATGATGAACCTTGACCTGGATGCGGCTTGCTTCCCGGACCTGTGTATACTTTGGCAACCAAAGATTTTGTTTTAAAGTCAACTACACCCATTACATCACTTCCTTGAGAAGCTTGCATTAGGTAACGGCCTATTTCTTTTCCTTCATTTTCAAAACCGTCATGCAGGATTTTACCGATATTTGGAATATCTCCGACAATTGGGAAGTTTGGTTTAGAATAATCTATAATATAGACATGCCCTGCATCTTTGAGTGCAAATGCAATATATGGACCGTATGGAGTATCATAGATACCTGCTACACGAGATGAACCGATATCTCCGTCCATATTAATTACAGATGAAGTTGGGTAAACTTTTAACGGCTCAAGTGTCATTGCATCCATTAAAATTGCACCGCCCGGAACATAGTTTCCTGCCATGAGGTATTTTCCATCAGGTGAAACTGCTAAACCACGAGAATCGGAACCGACTTGTACCTGTGCAATTTTTTGCTGACCTTTTGATGCAAGGTCAAACATAGTGACTAAACCCGAACGAGAGATTGAGTATGCATAACGAGGCTGACGTTTGTTTGTTACTGTTACGTGAACAGCGAAACCTGCAGGGTGACGTGAAAGTATTTTACCACTTGTGCCATCGATAAAAGTAACTCTTTCTGCATCACGTTCTGTAACAAAACAAATATCCGTAACATGTTTTACATCTACTGCATGCGGATATTTTTTTAATAGCTTTGCTCTATCATTAAGTTTTTTCCAGCCTTGTTTTACCGCATCGAGCGTAAGGACTTCTATTTTTTTACCTTTGAAATGCTGAAGATAATCCACCATTTTTTGTGCATCTGCTTGATTCATTTTATTTGCAAATGCAGGCATTGCAGTTCCGGGGCGACCATTTAAAATAACTTCAGCCAGACTGTATGCATTTTTCTTTTCTAATTTTGCCGGACGCAAATCCGCACCGACGCCCCCTTCATGATTTGGACCGTGACAACCCTGACACTCTTTTTCGAACATTTTCTCAACATCCATATGCGAAGTACCCGCAAACAGACCTGAACTGACAACTGCAAACGCTGCAGCTGATATAACTAATTTACCTAATCTCATTTTATTTCTCCTTCTAAAATATGATTAGATATTGACTCATAAAGAGTCAATACCGACTAGTTTTCATTTTCCAAACGTTTCTTCTCCTGAAAATAGATCCAAATCATTGGAAGTATTATTATAGTGTGCAGAAAAATTGTTAAGGTCAAAGGACCTTGGTTAAGCCAACCGAAAAAACTCGGGTTGACATCTGTAAATGGTTCAAACATTGTATCTCCTTATCTTTCGTGTACTGGATTTTTACCAGTTGTAAGTAAATCTTTTGCCAAGAATATGAAACCTGTGAATGTAACTACACCCATAATGAGTCTCCAATCCATTGCTTGAGAAAACCACATTCCGCTTTGACCGTCAAAATATCCTGCCCAAGTAGCACCCATTTGTGCACGAGAAACAAGAACCTGTACATATCCTGCAATCGTAAGTGCTACGGTCATGCCGACTACCCCACTAACTATTAGGCTAACAGCCCATATAGAGGCTTTCGTGTTTTTCATAATTTTAATCCCGTTTGTGCCTTGAACTGCAATATACATCATACCGACAAGAATAGTTGCATAAGCACCAAAGAAAGCTAAGTGCCCGTGTGCCGAAGTAAACTGTGTACCGTGAGTATAAAGGTTTACTTGAGGTAGTGTATGGAAAAATCCCCAAATACCTGCACCCAAGAAGTTACCAAAAGCATTAAGGACAAACCATGTAAATGCAGGCTTATTGTTAATAACAGAAACATTGTTTCCTCTTGCTTCTTCTCCACCTTGCGTTTTACCCCAATCATAAAGTACATGAATAAACATAGCTACAAGCGGTAACGGTTCAAGTGCAGAGAATAGTGCACCAATTTCCCACCAGTATTCAGGTGTACCAATCCAGAAGTAGTGGTGCCCAAGTCCAAGAATACCTGAACCGAAAAGCATTGCAACTTCTATCCATAACCACATTTCAACAACTTTACGGTGCGCGCCAATCATAGTAATAAGACCGTAAGCCGCAATCGCGCCAACGAAAACTTCCCAGGTAGCCTCAACCCATAAGTGGATTACCCACCACCACCAGTACTGATCAACTGAAATATTGTCCGTAAAGAACATACCGGCCAAATAAAGACCTGCAAAGGCAATCATATCTGCCATAAGAACGGTGACAATTCCTGTCTGCTCCCCTTTCATTCCTGTTAAGAAAAGATTTCCGACAAATCCAAGTGCGACAACGACAATGCCCCAGTCAGCCCAACGAGGTGCTTCAATATATTCACGACCCTCTGTAATAAACCAGATTGTTGTTGCATCTGCAGGACCTACCTGAATGAACAGGTATACAAGTACAACGACAACGATTGCTGCTGCAAAAATCCAAAACAAAAGCTTTCCGATTTTGATACCGACTGTCTCAATACCTGTCTCATCCGGCAGTAACCAGTAAACAGAACCAAACATTGCAAAGACCATCCAAACAACGAGTGCATTAATATGTATAATTCTGGCAATTGAAAAGTCCAGAACGCCATATAAAAAACCAGGCATTACATACTGAATCGCTGCCACTAACCCGAAAAGTAATTGGGCGCCAAAGAGAATAGCTGCAAATGTAAAGTACCATGTTGCCAACTGTTTTGATTCACTTCCGACACCTGTTAAATATTTACTTGCCATGAACTGCTCCTTTTATTTTTCCAAAGTTTCTTGGGAAGCCATTTGTGTCAATAGATGACATATGTTTCAAGAAAGCAACTAAACCTTTAGCCTCTTTTGCTGTGATACCTAAATCCGGCATCATACGGGCATGTGTAGGATACTGGTCCGGATGCATAAGGAATTCAGCCATCGCCTCTTCTTTTGTGTTTTTCCCCGTTAAAGCCTGCATCGCACCATCTGGTCCCCATGCAGGGTCCAACCATGCTTTTGTTAAGTCAGGTGCATAGTATGCGCCATTCCCAAGAAGTGTATGACAATCCATACAGTTTTTGGCCTGTGAGCCCAACTTGCCTAAGTGAAGTAAAGCCCCGGCTTCTTCTTCAGAATAGTCATCTCGACCAAAGAACTTTTCTTTTTCCCCAATCACAGGAATTTCATGACCACGTTTTGCGCTCATTTCATACGTGATTTTGTAATTTATAACGGTAGGTCCTGGAACCCTCTTCGTCACCTTGTTTTGTAGATCCTGATCATTTCCCATTGCAATCTGAGCTGACGTATCAAACGTTAGCCAAATTAAAAGAACTGATGCAAAACCTGTAACCCACGTTGCTGTTCTTCGCCAGAAACGATTGTCACTCCATACAGATTTATTAGCCACTGTATCCTCCTATAAATTTATTGTCAAAATATATATTAACAATCAGTGTTCATTTTCTTCATGAACCTGATTTTGCATATAATAAACAGCAAATGGAAGTAAAAACAATCCAATTGCTGCGACAACTAAAGCTTTTGCAGTAAATTCCCCGACATGCATTAAACTTCCCATTAAATACAAACAATAGGCAGTCAATACCCAAAACATGTATGCAAAAAGCATACTCCACGGTTTTAGTAGTTTAACTTTTACTGCAGTATATATACCAACATAAAATCCTCCAAAAACTAACACAAGTGCTGACGATACAAATATAGTTAGAAAATCATCCAACGCAATTTCCGGTCTGATTATAGATGGATCGATCATTTTACACTCCTTAAACTCTGTTAATATTTTAGAATCATATGTATTCTAGTCTTTTCTGATACCAATAATATTGATATAAATCAATTTTATTGACTAACATAATGATTTTATCTTATTTTTATAATTAGTGTTACATTAGGTGAATGAATTTTGTTATTTATTTAAGGAATTATTTATATGTGTAGATTGGTAATAGTTTTTCTTATATGTAAGTTGCTTAGGCTTATCCCGTTACTTACATGTAAGAAAATAATTCTCAATGCTTTGGATAAGTTCTTGAACTCTTTTCTTATATAAAGTAAGATCGCTACTTTCATTTTCAGCTATTTTGTTTTTAATATCGTTTGCACAGGCAGTTAAAGCATCCGCCCCAATATTTGCAGAGACACCGATGATGTCAAGTAACAGACTGTCAGCCTGATCTGTTTTATTGTTTTTGAATAAAATTTCCAACTCCTCTGCTGAGTTGCTGTAGGCGACAAGAAACTCTTTTAAAATATCATGGTAAAAACCACTGTCATTCCCGCATACCTGCAATCCTCTGTGTGTATCTAAAGTTGGTAAATCCGAAGAATTCTCTTCAGCAGAAGAGATTCTGCTTGAGTAATGATACAAAATATCATACAAAGCACCGACCTGCAAAGGCTTTTCAAGATGTTCATCCATACCGGCTTCTTTCATTTTTCTAATGTCATCACTTGCCGTATCTCCACTCAGTGCAATGACGGGGATATGATTGTTCTGCGGATCATGTCTGATAGCTCTGGTGGCTTCAAACCCGTCAACTCTCGGCATATGCGCGTCCATGAGTATAATGAGAAAGTTTTTGTCTGTTTTGAGGATGTCAAGTGCTTCCTGTCCGTCATTTGCCACAACTACTTCTATACCGCTGTCTCCAAGGACTCCAAGGATTACTTTTTGGTTGATGAGATTGTCTTCGGCCAAAAGAATTCTTTCCCCGGCAAATATTTTAAAATCTTCTTTTGTTATCTTTGCATGCCTTGGCACAGAATGTTGTATTTTTTTTTCTTGAATCTTTTTTTGTGGTGTTGCAGTACTTTGTCCACTTTGCTCTGCTTTGAGTGCTTCTTCTTTTTTAGCCGCTTTTGTGTCAGCTTCTGTTTTGTTTTTTCGTTTTATTCCAAGATAAATGAGTATGAGCAGAAATATAGCTGCCAGAGCAAGTAACTCATTTTGATACTGTAAAACCATAAGAAGACCCTTTTTTTGTTCTTGGAGTAAATCATACAGTATAAAAAATTAAACCTAAATCAAATTTGCTGTATAATCACTAATAAATTTCTATTGACAGGGTGTCTTTTGCAAAATATTCCACATGTTCCGGTTTTATATAAAGAGGTTGTCGAAGCTTTTAAAGATTTACAAGAGGGTATAGTGATAGACTGTACCATGGGGTACGGCGGACACTCCTGTATGATACTTGAAGCCAATCCAAATATAAAACTCATAGCAATTGATCAGGATCAGACCGCTATAGACTTTTCAACAAAACGTCTTGAACAATACGGTAAGAGAGTAAGTATAAGAAAAGGCCGTTTTTCAAATGTGATGCAAGAAATTTTGCAAGAGGTTGATCCCGGCGAAATTAAAGGCATTCTTGCAGACATAGGGGTATCTTCTTTGCAGCTTGACCAAAAAGAGAGGGGCTTTTCGTACGAGAGTGAGACACTTGACATGCGTATGGACAAAGAAGCACCACTGAGTGCTTTACATGTAGTGAATGAATATGCTAAAAGCGAACTTGAAAAAATACTTTTAGAATACGGAGAACTCAGAAACTATAAAAAAATTGCAGATGCTATTGTACAAAACCGTCCTTTTGTTTCTGCAAAAGAGTTAAGTGAAGCCGTCAAACCACATATGCCAAGAGGCAAGAAAATTCATCCTGCAACACTTTTGATGCAGGCAATCCGCATAGAAGTAAATGATGAACTCGGTGAACTCAGATCACTGCTCAAGAGCATAGAAGAAGCAAAACTGCCGGATGCAAAAGTAGCAATAATATCTTTTCACTCTCTTGAAGACAGGATTGTTAAAAGAGAGTTTTCCAAATGGTCCAAATCATGCATATGTCCTCCTGAGGCATTTCGCTGTACATGCGGAAACAATAATCAGTTAGGAAAGATTTTAACGAAAAAACCGATTACGGCTACAGATGAAGAACTCAAAGAAAATGTCAGGAGCCGCAGCGCAAAAATGCGTCTGTTCCAAATGGGTGAAAAATGAGCGAAAAGAACGAACTTTTAGATGAACTTGATAATCTGGTCATATCAAAACAAAAGTTAGGTCTGAACTATTTTTTATATATGTTGCTGGTGTTGACATTTATAGCCATGTTTGCATTTCCTAAAATTTACATTACAGAGCAAATTTACTTTAAAAGCAGAGATATTGCAAAACTCAAAGTAGAGTATGATACGCTCAAAGAAGAAAACAAACTCATCCGTGCTTCTGTTGAGTCGATAAAATTTAAAAATCAAATACTAGATACTCTCTTTTAAGGAACAGCAGTGATTCGTAAGTTTATAGAATTTGCTATAGAAAAACCACTTTTAAATCATATACTATTACTCTTTATTTTTATGCTCTCCATTTTTGCGTATATCAATATACCCAAAGAGATTTTCCCTCCGATGAATATGGATAAAATAACCATAAAAGGCGGTTATGCCGGAACATCGGCTGATATTTTGGACAAAATGGTTGTGCAGAGTATTGAAAATGATTTGCAGAATATTGATGCACTTGAAGATATAAAAAGCAGTATCAAAAACGGTTCATTCAGTATCAGTGCAGACATTAAGAACGGTTCGGACAATATTACAGTACTCAATGATGTCAAAGATGTGGTGAGCAGTGTAAAAAAAGATTTGCCGGCGGATATGAATGAGCCTGTTGCCAAAATCAAAACACATGCATTTCCCCTTGTTCTTATAGCTCTCTCCGGTGATGTTCCTAAAGAAACACTGCTAAAACATGCAGATGAACTTAAAACAGAATTAAGCAAGTTTAAAGATTTGAGCGACATTACAATTCGTGGTGATGCCGATGAAGAGTTGGATATACAGCTTAATCCGCAAAAAATAAGAGCCTACGGACTCTCCTCAACACTGGTTATCGCACAACTCTCCAAAATAAGTTCGATTTTCCCCATAGGCACTATCAAACAAAAAGCAAATCATCTTTATATTTCTACATACAACGGTGAAAAGACACAAAAGGCGGTTGAAAATACACTGATTGATGTTGGTGGAAAAAGAGTTAAAATCGGCGATATTGCAGAGGTTTCTTTCAAGTTGAGTGATGAGGTGGAACTCTCCCACTATAATGGGGTACGAAATATTTCAATAAATGTCACAAAGAGCAAAAACGGCAATGCCATTGCTTTGGTAAAAGAGATACGAGAACTTTTAAAAAAACAAGAAGCAAAACATCCTGATTTGGATTACAACATCTACACAGATACTTCTGTATGGATTAAAAACCGCCTCAATACCGTCTTTTCAAATATAATGTTTGGTTTGATGCTTGTTTTTTTGGCAATGCTGATTTTTATCAACAGAGGTATAGCCTTTGTTGTTGCACTCGGTATTCCTGTAAGTTTTATGATAGGGCTTATCGTGACAGAGATATTGGGAGACAGTCTTAATATGCTCTCTCTTCTGGGAGCACTGATTGCGCTTGGAATGCTCGTTGATGAGGCAATAGTTGTAGCCGAGAACATCTACAGGCACCTTGAAGAGGGGATGGATAGAAAAGAAGCGGTCATAACAGGTGCGGCAGAAATGTTTCCTGCCGTACTCACGGCAACGCTTACAACAGTTTTTGCATTTTTACCTATGCTCTTGATGACAGGTGAAATGGGAATGTTTATTAAGATAATTCCTATAATGATAACGGTCCTTTTACTCTCTTCACTCTTTGAAGCTTTTTATTTTCTTCCTTTGCATGCACATGACTTTTTGAAAGTCTCCAAAGAAGGGAGTTTTACAAAACGATTTTGGCAGAAAATGCATGACTGGTACAGTACAGCCCTGCATTTTCTTTTTAGAAGAAAGTTTCTCTCTTTGAGTGTTATTGTTGTGAGCATTGTTTTACTTGAATTTGTAATGATTAAAAATGCAAAATTTCAGCTTTTTCCGGATTTTGACAATACTCAAATATATGTCTACGGAAAGGTCAATATTAACAATGAACTCAAAGATACGGAAAAAATTGTAACAAAACTGGAGAATATCATCCTTAAAAACATAAATAATGAAGATGTCTCCTCTGTAACTTCTGTTATCGGTTTTAAAATGGATGCCAAAAACAGAGCCGAACTCGGTGAAAATATGTTTCATATATTTATAGATTTACATGAGCGCGCGCCTGAGAATTTTTTTGATACATACATCAGTCCTTATCTCTCTATAGAATACAACCCTGGAGTACAAACACGTAAAAAAGATGCAAAAGAGATAGCAAAAGAGATTAAAAAAGTATTGAAAAATCAAAAATCAGCTTTTGAAGAACTTGTTGTGAAAGTTCCTGGTGCAGGAGTGATAGCACATGATGTCGAAATTGGTTTGAGTACAAAAAATGCCCAAAGTGTTGTACCCTATCTGAAAATTCTTGAAAAAGAACTCGCAGGTATCAAGGGTGTTTACAATATAGCGGATGATGCAACGCTCGGTGAGAAAGAATTAAAGTTACATGTAAACAGATATGGTCAGGAACTGGGCTTTACCGAACAGGATGTTTCAAATGAACTGCGGGCATATTATCTTAAAGGGGAATACGGAAAACTTTTTAATGACCAGGGCTTGGTGCGTATACGACTTGACAGCAATGTAAATAAAGAGATACGTTCCATACATACAATTGAATTGCAGGTTCCGGGATCAGACAAATATGTTGCCTTAAAAGAGATATGTGATTTTGAGTATATACAAAGCTTTGTAACGCTTAAAAAAGAAAACGGCAAAAGAGTACGCAGTGTTTATGCTTCTACAGACAAAAAAATTATAACATCATCCGAACTCATGAAAAAACTTCAACCGACACTGCAAAAGTTTAAAAAAGAGGGCATTGCTGTAGATATCAAAGGAGAAGAAAAAGAGAATAACAAAAACAAAAGAGAGATGATGCAGTCGGCGCTTATAGCAATATTTTTAATTTTTATTACTTTGGTGTGGCTCTTTGATTCTATAAGAAAATCTTTAATTGTTATCAGTACAATTCCTCTTGTACTTCTGGGTGTTTATGTGGGACACTGGATAATGGGGCTAAACCTGACTATGCCGGGACTCATAGGTATAGTAGGGCTTGCAGGTGTTGTTGTCAATGACGGGCTTATCATGGTAGATTTTATAAAAAATGCCAAAAATACAGAAGATCTGATGAAAAGAGCGCAAACACGACTCAGACCGATTCTTTTGACATCGCTGACAACCGTACTGGGGCTTTTAACACTTATATTTTTTGCATCAGGTCAGGCAAAAATACTCCAACCGATGGCAATATCTTTGGGGTATGGTATCGCATGGGCGACAGTGTTAAATCTGTTGTATGTCCCCTTGCTTTATGCTGTTGTATATAAAATCAAACCACCTCAAGCAAACAAAGGATAAAAATGAATTTAGAAATAAGTCAGGCGCAGTTTGGTGTAAGACCACCGGTGACAAAACCAATACCGGAGTTTTTGCTGGAAGTAGGGGAGGAAGGCATCAGGGAACTGATTTCCAAACACTATGATGCAATAAAACAGAGTGATATTTCTCATCTTTTTCCTCAGGATGATGTGGAATTTGAAAAAGCAAAAGTGAATTCGGCAGACTTTTTCATTCAAATATGCGGAGGACCGAAGTATTTTAATCAAAACAGAGGGGCACCGCAAATGGTAGGTCGTCACGCACCGTTTCGCATTGATGCAAAAGCACGTCAAACATGGCTGGAACTCTATAAGCCGCTCATTGAAGAGCTAAAAGAAAAAGGGGTGACAGAAACATCACTGTACTCATTTTGGAGATATTTGGATATATTTTCCATCTGGATGATAAATACGCAGTAGTAACCGCATAATAAGGATTATATAAGGAAGCTCCTTGTATAATTCCGACCTACCAACAATAAGTGGGTTCTTAGCTCAGTTGGTTAGAGCTCTCGGCTCATAACCGAGCGGTCGAGTGTTCGAGTCACTCAGAACCCACCACTTATAAACCCCCTAAACAACGAACTTTAAATTTGAATTGGTGTATTGTTCTTTCAACAAAATTTTTCAACACTCTTGGAACTATTTTTTTATGCTCTGCCAATTTTTATTTTTTGGTTGAAATAGATTAGCAGGTTATCAGTTAACCCTACCTTTCAACTTACTTTTAAAAAATTGCACTTGATATTAGAATTGGCGGGTTAAAATAAGGGGCAAACATAACATTTTTCGTTCCCTCTTTTGTTTGTAACTAATCCGCTGTTGGCAATCCGAATTTCTGAGTAATCAATTCTCCTTCTTCATTAAAAAAAAGATAATAAAGTAAATCTTTCTTTACATGTAAACCCGCCAAGAATCTCAAAGCAAGGTTTGCCTGCAGAGATGCTATGTGCATCACAATCGGTGCTGCAATACCTGCGGGTGTTTTTTGTACAATTTTAAAGGCGTCATTAAAAGATGATTTGTCAAAAAAACAGACCTGTCCGTGAAATGCTTCTACACTTCCATAAATCCAGGGTGTATTGACTTTTTTTGCATACGTGTTAATATCCCCGCGTGTAGGAAGATTATCTGTGGCATCTAAAATGAGATCCACTGTAATGTTTTTTTTGCTCCACTCTTCAAAATTACACTCATGGGAAACAGCTTTTGTGAAGGGACATCGCTGTTGTATAATTTCAGCATTTATTTTTGCCTTGTTCTTCCCTTCATCTCCTAGTTTAAAAGCGATTTGTCTATGAATATTATGCAGACTGACTTCATCAAAATCTATAATGTGGATTTCTCCGATTCCTGTTGATCCCAAAGCAAAGGCAAGCGAAGAACCAAGCCCTCCTGCTCCAACAATTGCTATTTTTTTTGTTTGAAGATTTTTTTGTGTCTCTTCTCCCCAAAGTTGCACCTGTCTGTGAAAATACTCCATCATTATAAATCCTTTTTTGTAAGTTTTAATGCTCTCTTGCTGATAGCTTCTTTAAATCCCCATGTGCGACGAGAGCGCACTACCTCTGTATGACTCATATCAACTATCATTAACTCTTCAGTATTTCCCAAATGGTTTAAAACTTCCGCATTCGGGGATGCCAATATAGAATCACCGTAAAATTTCCATACAAACTCTTTGTCCTGATACTCACCGATTCTGTTGGCTCTGAGTATATACATATTGTGTGTAAATGCTCTTGTGAGTATTAATGCTTTCCATCTCTCATAAGAGTCAAAAGTTGAAACGCTCGGTAGAAGCAAACAGTCTATGTTTTTATTTCTAAGTTTAGCAAAAAATTCATCAAAATGAAGTTCAAATCCGTTCATTACCGCAAATTTGAAGCCGTCAATTTTAAAAACCATAGGGGAGAGCAGTGGTGCAAGTGCATTTGCAAAGAATTTTTCTTCATTCCAGTGGGCATAGTTAATAAGGATTTGCTGATTGTAGTAAGAGGCAGATGTTGGAGAAAACTTTGCAATGCATTTGTAAATCTTATCTTTTTTGACAATAACCAAAGGAGCGATTATTGTTATACTGTATGTTAAAGAGAGTTCTTTGAGGATTTTAATCTGATGGAGTGCCTGCTCTTTTATCATAGAGACAGACATCTGTTCGAGTTCTTTGAAAAATGGATTGAGAACGTATTCACCAAGAAGTAGGACTTTGACGCCTTTTTTACTGGCTACCCGAATATAGTTATAAAGTTTTGTAGAACTCATTCCCTGTGCATTGAGCTGTAAAACTGCCGCTCTCATTGCGTAGTTTTTAAATTTTGAATTTTGATTTGAGCTTCTTCAAGCATTTTTTGTGCTTCGGCCAACTCTTTCATGCCTTTTTCATAGGCTTTTACACTCTCTTCAAGTGTAATCTCGGGGCTCATAAGTGTTTCCAAAATTTCTTTGGCATTTTGGAGTTTTTTTTCAAATTTTTCTTTAGCCATTGAGTGCATCCTTTACATTGTTTTCAAATTTATCAAGCTCTACCAAAAATGCGTCATGACCATAGTTGCTGTCAATATCTATATAATCATGATTTCTGTTTCCTATTTTTTTGAGTATCTGTGCCATTTCTTGCATTTCAGTGTTTTTAAACAGCAGATCATTTTTAAAACTTATCAGATACAGAGCAGAGGTTATTCTTTTAAGTGCTTCATCCAGCGAGTCAAATCCTCGAGACAGGTCATATATGTTAATGGCTTTTGTGATATAAAGATAAGACAAGGGATCAAACCATTTTGTAAAATTGTACCCGTTGTATTCCAGATAAGACTCTACCTGAAACTTTCCAAAAAGCTCATACAGCCCATCTGTGAGTTTATACTCTCTGCCAAATTTTTCACGCATTGATTCTGGAGACAAAAAGCTGATATGCCCCGCCATACGACCGACTGCCATCCCGGAGAGTCCCTGTTCTTTGAGAAGATTCGGATCATAATATCCCTGTTTGAAATCAGGATCATTGAGAATGGATTCCTGCGCAACTTTGTTAAAAGCTATTGCCCATGGCTGTGTTGCATGTGTTGTTGCCATTGCAATAATTTTGTTGGCAAAGTTTGGATAGTGTATGGCAAACTGCAGTGCCTGCATACCGCCCATGGAACCGCCGATTATTGCATGTACTCTGTGAATATCGAGCCTGTCAAACAAAATACGCTGTGCTTTTACCATGTCTTTTATGCTGACAACCGGAAATTTGTAACGGTAGGGTTCATGATGGGGGTACTGCATGCTCATAGGACCTGTGGAACCAAAACAGCTGCCTATGACATTTGAGCATATTACAAAATATCTGTCAGTATCAATGGCTTTTCCCGGACCGATAAAGCCATCCCACCAGCCGGGTTTTGCATCATCTTCATACAGTCCTGCAGCATGATGTGAACCGGTAAGTGCGTGACAGACAACCACTACATTGCTCTTCTCTTCATTAAGTGTGCCATAGGTTTCATAAATAATATCATACGGTTCTAAAATACGCCCGCTTTCAAGATAAAGCGGGTTTGTAAAATGTTCTGTATGCGTTTGCAGGTTTAAAGACAAGGTGATTGCTCTCCGAAAATTAGTAACAGTATTTTAGCAAAAGAGTCTTAATTATGCTTCAAGTGCCTCTTTCATATCTTCAATTAAATCTTTTGGACTCTCCAAACCACAGGAAATTCTAATCAGACCTTCAGGAACACCACAGGCAAGCAGCTCTTCATGTGAGAGTTGCTGGTGTGTTGTCGAAGCAGGGTGCGTAATAATCGATTTTGAATCACCGATATTGACAACAAGTGAATAGAGTTTTGTGGCATTGACAATTTTTGTTGCTTCATCAAAATTTTCAACCTCAAAACTGAGCAGTCCACTGCACAAACCGTCTTGAAAGTATTTTTGGGCATTCTTATAGTTAGGATTACTTTTTAAGCCAGGGTAGTTTACTTTTTTTACTTTAGGATGTGATTCTAAAAATTCTGCCAGTAAAAGTGCATTTTTTGAATGTTCTCTCATGCGTAAGGGGAGTGTTTCCATTCCTTGAATAAAGAGCCATGAATTAAACGGAGAGACAACAGCACCCAAATCACGCAAAAGGGAAAGACGGGCGCGAAGTGTGTAGGGAGGAAGCCCGACATCTGTGTAGACAAGTCCGTGGTACGAGGCATCAGGTTCATTAAAATGAGCATATCTCGGATTGTCTTTGAGTTTTTCTGCAAGATTCTTTCTCTCAACCATGATTCCGCCTATGGCAAGCCCCTGACCTGTAGTATATTTACTGGCACTGTGTACAGTAATATCTGCTCCAAACTCAAAAGGACGGCACAAAGCAGGGGTTGCAACTGTATTGTCAACAACAGTTAAAATATTATATTTGTCTGCAATGGAGGCAATTGCCTCTATATCCGCAACATCAATACTCGGATTAGTCAATGATTCAAAAAAGACTATTTTTGTATTTTCGTCAATAAGTGCTTCTATCTCTTTGGGTTGATGCACATCAAAAAATCTGGCTTCTATGCCAAAACGTTTGAGTGTATGCGTGCTGAGCGTCAAGCTTCCTCCATAAAGCTGTTTGGCACAAATAATATTGTCTCCCGCCTGGGCTGCATTGGCAATTGCAAAAAAGATTGCACTCATACCGCTTGCTGTAGCAATGGCTGCTTCACCCTCTTCAAGTGCTGCAAAACGTTTTTCAAAAACATCCGTTGTAGGATTGTTAAGACGTGTGTATATGTTGCCGAGTTCTTTTAATGAAAAAAGATTCGCAGCATGTTCTACATCACGAAACTCATAGGCAGTTGTCTGATAAATCGGAACCGCCATAGTCCCTTGCGTATCTTTTTCATATCCGGCATGGAGTGCTAATGTTTGTATATCCACAGGTTATCCTTTGTCATTGAGTGTTTCATCTTTAATTTTTTGTAAAAATTCTAAAATATTTTCCTGGTAGGCCAAAGTGTCCGTATCATAAGTATACTGGAGTAGTCTGCGAAGTGAATCGATATCTATTTTATGTGCGTATCTGGGAATTATTTTCAACTCTTTTTGTATGTTTAAAACAAGTGCGTCAATATTTAAACCATTGTTGTCTTGTACTTTTTTGACAAGTTCTTTTGTTGAAAGCATCAGAAGATTTGCTCTGTCAGTATCTTCTTTGTAGAGATCCAGTCCA
Organism: Sulfurimonas sp. ST-27; assembly: GCF_048081595.1. Taxonomy (GTDB): domain Bacteria; phylum Campylobacterota; class Campylobacteria; order Campylobacterales; family Sulfurimonadaceae; genus Sulfurimonas; species Sulfurimonas hydrogeniphila. Next base: position 1,515,449 of record NZ_CP182226.1, on the reverse strand, counting down.
ATATTTTTTATAAGGATATAGCTTTCCACTGTTGCTTCTTTATTGGCTGCAATTATCAGGGCAAAAATTTTTGCACGAAATTCCAATGAACCGTGATGATGTACAAAGAGTTCGCGAAAAGCACTGAAAAAATGATGTTTTAATCTAAAACTGAGCCTCATTAATCTTCCTTGTGTCGTATTATACACCTAAAATGGTATAATTTCAAAAATAATCGGAATAAGGAATTTTTTTATGGGTAGAGCATTTGAATATAGAAAAGCATCAAAATTAAAAAGATGGGGAGCAATGTCCAAATTGTTCCCAAAACTTGGTAAAGTTATCACAATGGCGGCAAAAGAGGGTGGATGTGATCCTGATATGAATGCTAAGCTTAGAACTGCAATTTTAAATGCAAAAGCTGAAAATATGCCAAAAGACAATATTGATGCGGCTATAAAAAGGGCGACTGCCAAAGACAGTGCTGATATGAAAGAGGTAAATTTTGAGGGAAAAGCGCCTCACGGTGTACTGCTTTTTATTGAGTGTGCAACTGATAACAACACAAGAACAGTAGCAAATGTCAAAAGTATTTTAAATAAGAACGGTGGAGAAATGCTTACAAACGGTTCTTTGGAATTTATGTTTTCGAGAAAAGCTCTTTTTGAATTTCCACTTTCAGAAGATATGGATATAGAAGAACTGGAACTTGAACTTATAGATGCAGGGCTTGAAGAGATAGAAACAGAAGACGGAGTTGTTTTAGTGACAGCTGACTATACAAGTTTTGGTACGATGAATGAAGCACTGGAAAAAATGGGTGTAGAAATTACAAAAGCAACACTTGAGCGAATTGCAAATACTCCGATACAAATCAGCGAAGAAGAGCAGGCTGATGTAGATAAAATTTTAGAAAGACTCGAAGATGATGAAGATGTTCAAAAAGTTTATACCAATTTAGCGTAAAATATACTTTACATGTACTCTATAAAAGAAGAGTATGCAAATACTCTTGAAGTGAAGCAGTCAAAGTTTATTGCTTACCTGGTGCCATACGACAAATATGAAACGCTGCTTCATAAACTAAAAGAAGAACATCCTAAAGCACGGCATTTTGTAACGGCATACAGATACCTGAATAAGTATGATCAAACAGTTGAACACTCAAGTGATGACGGTGAACCTTCCGGAACATCGGGAAAACCCTCTCTGATGGTTTTGCAAGGACAGAAACTTATCAATACTGCCGTAATTGTCGTACGCTATTTTGGCGGTACAAAGTTAGGAACTGGCGGATTGGTCAGAGCATACAGTGATGCTGTGAATTTAGTAATTGAAAAAGCAGAGCTGTATGAGTATAAAAAAGAATTGACGCAAAAAATTGTTTTTGATTACAGTGATGTGCGCTTTATAGAGTATGAGTGCAAAGAGTTTGCTGTCACTGTTTCTCAAAAAGAGTTTGATGAAAAAGTCTCTTATACAGTTACAGCCAGTGAAGAAAATATGAAAAATTTTCTTTCCAAAACTGCCAGAGTAGCAACTGTTAGTACGGTGTAGCTATCTTCTTCCCTGCACCGCATTGCCCATATCCCACATTGGCAAGAAAATACCAAGTGCCAGTAATATAACCATAGAAGCTATAATAAGCAGCATAATTGGTTCAATGGCTTCACTTAAACCGTCTATAATGGCATCAAATCGCATCTTATAATATTCTGCAACTTTTTTAATCATCGTATCAAGGGTACCACTGTCTTCTCCGGCACGAATCATCTGAATAATCATATTTTCAAAAAGTCCTGTTTCCTCAAGTCCTTTATTCAGTGTTCCTCCTTTTTCTACAGTGCTGATGACTGATTGGAGTTTTCTTTTGAGAGGAAGATTGTCTACCATTGCTGTGGCGGTGTCAAGAGCTTCAGCTATTGGAATTCCGGCACGGATAAGTTCAGAAAATACAAGGGTAAATCTACTTAAAGTTGCAAATTTAATAATATTTTTTATGAGATAAACTCTCAGTAAAAATTTATGCCAACCGTATCTTATATGTTCATAATTGTTGATAAGATATTTGAATATTAAAAATGCTACAGCCAATCCGGCTAAAACATAGGGACCGAAGTTATTGAAAATATATTCAAGTTTTAAAAGAATAACTGTCGGCAGAGGCAGTTCGGCATGAAGTTCTTCAAATATAGCTTTAAACTGAGGGACAACGTAGGATATTAAAACTGTAAACGCTATAGCCATGGCAATCATGACATTTCGCGGGTATGCCATCGCTTTTTTAAACTTTACAACATTGGCCCGTATCTCTTCAAGCATATTTGCCAAAGAGTATAAGGCTTCATCCAGATTACCTGTCTTTTCTCCGAGTTCGACCATCGCAATTGTAAGATTTCCAAGTTCATACCGGAAGTTCTGCATGGCAGATGAAATGGAGTGTCCTGCATTGATATCTTCTGCAATTTTTGAAAAAACACTCTTGAGGGCTTCGTCTGTTGTTGCATTTGCTATCTCTGTCAGAGAATCATGGATGGAAATACCGGCATTTGTCATAACAGCCAGTTGCCGGATAGCAGCAATAAGAGCATCAGGTTTGATTTTTCTTTTTTTTATATTTGATAAAAAATTTGTTTTAAATCTTTTAAGTTGTACTTCAAGAGGCTCCTGCGCTTCTGAAACCTTGATGATGATACCGGAAAATTTCAGTTTGGCATAACTGTTTGCTTCTTTTTTGTTTTCAGCATAGAGTCCAATCTCCTCTTTTCTTCCTTTTGTTAAAACAGTGGCTATAAAATACTTCATCCCTTGGCTACCTTTAATATCTCTTCTATGCTGGTTATTCCGTCAATTGCTTTTTGGATGCCATTTTGAAAGAGTCCGACAAATCCCTCTTTTTTTGCCTGTTCAAGCATCTGTTCTTTTGATGCACCTTTGGCAATCAAAGAAGAGAGTTCTTCTGAAATATTAAGTACTTCACAAATCATTTCTCTTCCCATATAGCCTGTATCTGAACACTCTTTACACCCTCTGCCTTTGTAAAAGATTGTCCCTTCAGGCACAACCCCGTCTATCTCTTCCAAAACGGATGCTGAAAGTGTGTCTTCTACTTTGCAGTGTCTGCATATCTTTCGTACAAGTCTTTGTGCCTGAATGGCTACAAGTGCACCACTGATGAGGTAGTGTTCTATTCCCATGTCGGCCATTCTGGGTATTGCACTGATTGCATCATTTGTATGAAGCGTAGATATAACCATATGACCGGTAAGTGCTGCTTTTATGGCAATTTCGAGAGTCTCCTGGTCTCGAATTTCACCAATCATAATTTTATCCGGATCTTGTCTTAAAATTGACCTGAGCGCATCAGCAAAACTCAAACCTACTTTTGCATTTACCTGTACCTGTTGAATAAGATTCATTCTGTACTCTACGGGGTCTTCAACAGTAATAACTTTGTCTTCAACATTTCTCAGCTCATTTAATGCACCATATAAAGTAGTTGTTTTACCACTCCCTGTAGGGCCTGTAACCAGAATAATTCCATAAGGAGTTTTGAGACCCTTGAGCAGTTTTTGATAGCTGTTGGCGTCCATCCCGGCATCTTCCAGTTTTACAAGCGCTTTTTGTTTGTCTAAAACACGCATAACAATTGATTCGCCATAAAGAATGGGCAGTGTTGATATACGAAAATCATACTCTTTTGCCCCTACAGAAGTTGAAAATCTGCCGTCTTGCGGCTTTCTTTTTTCAGCTATATCCAAATTTGCAAGCAGTTTGAGTCTTGATGCCAGAGGCGGATAGATGTCTTTTTCGAAAATAAACATTTCTGTGAGTTTTCCGTCAACACGTCCACGAACCACACAGTTTTTTTCAGTAGGTTCGATATGGACATCACTTGCCCGTGCATTAATACATGTTTTTAAAACAACATCTATGAGTTGTAAAATAGAGGAGGCCTCTTGTTGCTCCTCAATAGAACTGATGGAATTTAGTTCATCACGTATTTTTTTGACCAGATCTTTAATACTGTCTTTGAGACTGATCTTATAGAGATAGGACACAATTTGTTTTTTTGTTGCCAAAGCAATTTTAAGAACTTTTCTTGGAAAGAGTCTTTGGACAGCTTCTTGTGCATCCATGTTTAAAGGATCACTAAAAGCGACAGTAACACTCAGATCATCCTGTGAAACAGGAATAGCATTATGTTTTTCAAGTTGGTTCAGAGGAGCTTTTTCAATGAGATTGTAATCCATATCAATCGAATCAAGATCAACAAAAAGAAGATTCAGCTCTTTTGCAAGCCTTTGCAGGACTGCTTTTTCTTCTATATAATCATAATTGTCTATAATGGAGAGATCATAAACACCTTCTCTTATTTGTTGCACAATAAATCTTACAAGACGATCCATAGTCATGAATCCGGAAAGTGTGATATCTCTGAGAATTAAATTTTCACTAATTCCTTTTGCCAGAAGCCTGTCAACCTGGCTTTTCATAATTGAGCCGTTGGCAAGTAAATCAGTTGTTATTCTATCCACAATAACTCCTACCAGTATATGTGACGTTTTAAAATTATTGTATCATAATATTCTTCAATAATCATCTTGCTTATTCTGTCATCTTTTGAAATATAGAGTTTATAGCTTAGTTTTTTATCTGTCGGATCATTGAACAGATAAAAGGTTCTGGGTTTGTGTTTTCCAAGTTTTACATATAAATCAAAGACTTTTGACAATATATAATCTGTTGATGGCAAAACATATTGAGATAATTCATATCCGTCGATAAGGGCATGGTACAAAAGTTTCTTTTGCATCAAAATAACTGCAAAATAGGCTGAGTTTGCACGAGCTTCTTTTGAAAATTTCAGCATTGTTATTGGTATTGACAATCTGTCTATATAGTCTGAATGTAAACAGCCAAATGCATATAAACTGACAAACTCTTCATCTTTTTTATATCTTTGAAAATTGTTAAAACCTATGGTGCAGACCTCTTCATATTTTTTATTTTGATATAGAGTAAATAAATTTTGTTTTATATTATAGGCATAAAGGTTACATGTAACCATGATTAGCAGTAGTAATTTCATCTGAATTTTCCTGATTTGATTTCATTTAAGAGAATTTCTGCATTACTTGAGTGTGAAACTTTTATATATTCCTGCAGTGTATGGATTGCTTTGTTTTTTTGGTGAAGCTGCATAAGAGATTTTGCAAAAACAATCCAGCTTGCCTCAATATTGGAATTAATCTGATTTGTAATCAGTGCATAATTATATGCCTGTTTGTAGTTTCCAAGTTCATAATATTTTTTTGCGACAAAAAGACTCAAAGCAGGGTTCTTGTTCTTTTTAAAACGCTTGATAATTTCAAAAATATCATTTTGGGTCTCTTTTCTCTGGATAGTGATACGGATTTTTTTCTCTTTTTTTATTGAAGGCGATTTGACTGAGATATCTTGAACAGCCTCTGTAACTTTTCTTTCTTTGAAATGCTTGTGCTTTGTTTGTTCATATCTGTATTGTGGTTGTCTTACTTCATGTTGAATGTTTTTCATAAAATTCATTGATGGCTTGAGTGTTTGGAAAGAGGTTTCTTTTGTTTTGTCTGCGACAACTGTTTTAGGTTGTGCTGTTACTGGTTTTGGCTGTACAGCCATTGGTGCAGGTTGTTTTTTTACCGGCTTGACTTTTACTGCTGACGGTTGGTTTTTTGGCGGAAGAATTGATTTTTGAACTGTTTTTTTTGCTGTTACAGGCTTTTTTTGTGATACAGCTTTACTGTTGGCTGTATAAAAGTAGTAAACAGCAGGAACAATCGCGAACAAAACAATACTGACAATGAAGTAAGGTAAAAATGATTTTATTTTATAGATTTTCCAACGTTTCTCCAAATCACGAATATTAAGCATTGATAAGTCCTGTGTGTATGGCAGCCATTTCAATGAATTTGTTGGGAATATGTGTAGTACTTAATGAATAATGACTGTTTTGTTCATAAGTATGATAAATATCAAAAAGAGTATAAAGCAGTTTATTGGTATCTCTGTAATTTCCCTGTGTAAGTTTGTAGATATTATTTACTGTTTTAGTGTGAAACATATTTGCTGTATCAAAACAGTTTGCTTTCATAAGTTTTTTTTGTATATAAATCTTGAGTTCTGCTTTTGATGCATTTTCAAGTTCAAAAGTTTCCCAGATTCTTGTTTGAAAATGCTCTTTTGCGATGAGATCTTCTTTTTCTGTTTTGTGCAGGGTTATAACAAATTTAATACATCTTGTGTCTGATAAAAGTCTTATTTTTTCCATTAAAACTTCAGAATAGAGCTGTGCTTCATCAAGTAAAACAATTGGTGCCTTCTCAACAGCTCTCTCTTTTACAATTTTCATAAACTGCGTTAAGTTTAAGGTGTCATTATATTGGATGTTGAAAATATCCTGAGCGAGGACTTTATAAAATTCTGTTTCATCTAAAATAGGTGTTTCATAAAGATAGATATCGCACTCTTGCACTAAATCATCATAGAGTTTGCTCAGGAACATACTTTTTCCGGTTCCCGGTTTTCCAAAAAGAAGTACCATCTTTAATGGTTTGGATATAGAGTCTTTTAAGGATTTATAGATTGTGGAGACTCTGTCTAGTTGTATATAGTCCTTGGCATTGACTGTATCTAAGAAAACATTTTTTGAATTTGCAAAGATACTCTCCATATGTTATTTACCTTCTTCCTTGTCATCAGTCTGATTCAGTTTTATCTCTTTTTTCTTTTTTGAGGCCATTTCCAGTGTAAGTAATTCGTCGCTCAGTCCCTCATAACCTAAATCACTTAAAGAGATTGAATCTTTTTCTTTATGGATAATATGCGGTTCAATAATTATGACAAGTTCTTCAACTGTTTTTACCATTTCTTCATGTTTAAATAAATTACCAAGGAACGGAATACTGCCTAAGATTGGAACCTGATTTGAATTATTTGTGTTTTTGGAATTTATAAGTCCGCCCAAAATAATTCTGTTGCCGTCTTTGACAGTTACAACTGAAGAGAGTTGACGGCGGTTTAAATCCGGCGGCATATCTCTTCCTGTATTTGGTGTTTGGGAGATATCTGTTGTTGTTTCTGAGAGAGAGGGGTTTATTCTCAGAGTGATTGTTTTGTCATCAGAAATTTCCGGAGTAATTGTTAAAAGAACACCGGCAAAGACAGAATTGACCAAATCGGTTTGGGTCGTAGCAGCGACTCCTCCGCCTGTTCCCTGTTGATTGGTTGATGAGAGGATTTTATAAAAATACTCTGTCCCTGCTGTAATAAGTGCCGGTTGGTTGTTTAAAGTAAGAACTTTCGGATTCGATATGGAAGTAACATCTCCCTGTGTTTTTAAAAATTTGATAACCTCTGTCAGTTGTCCGCCGGCACTCATAGTAAAAAGTTGTGATGCACCCGCGCCTGTAGCAGCGGTATCTGTAATAATTCCATTGGCAGGTATTGTTGTACCGATATTGTTATAGTTTGCTGTACTTGCAGAGAGTTTGACATTTTGCAGAGCATACAGCTGTTTCCAGTCTATACCTGTTGTTTTTCCCTTGCTCATGGTAACGGAGAGCAGTTGTACATCAATCAGTACCTGGAGTTTTACCTTGTCTTGTAGTTTTTTTAGATAATTTTCAAAACGTTTGAGCTGTTTATCTGTAGCTGTTACAGTTATCAGACCTGCATTTTTGTTTATAATTGGAGGCGTTGCTTTGTAGATGTCATTTGGACGGTTGAGAATACTCTGAAACTCTGTATCAAGTTGCTCCCAAAATTTAACTTCATCAGAACTTTCGATTTTTACACCTGTATCTGATGTAGAATTGCCTCCGCCGGTTCCTGAGTTTCCACCGGCACCTCTTTGAGAATTGGAAGATCTGCCGCCGCCACCGCCAGCTCCTCCTCCCTGTTGTTGTGCATTTGAGGAAGAACTGAGCGTGACATCTGTACTGCCTGTGCTTTTTCTTTGTGAAAGAATATAGTCTATGTTGAAAACTTTTGTTGTTAAATAGGATATTTTTAAAAGGTTGTTTTCAAGAGTATAGGAAAGGTTATGCTGTGTCAATATAATATCTAACACTTCATCAATCGTTAAATTCTTTAAGTTTGTTTTATTCAGTTTGGTTTTCAGGAATTGTTCGGCATGAGGGTCAGTTACTATGATACTGAAACCACATTCATCACTCAATTGTTCTACAAAGTCAATGATTTTGGTATTTTTTGCAGAACTGATACTAAAAAGCTCATAAGAACAATCTGCAAAGCTGGTTGTTGAAAGCATCGCGGTCATTATTGTTGCATAAACCGATGTTTGTATAAATTTCATTTGAGATCCCTACTTATTATAGATTTTTATTTTTTTACTTTTACTTTTTGTTGAAAGCAGAAGTTTTTTATTTTTTCGAACTAATAGAACAGAATTTCTACCGACTTTAATCAATTTATAACCATAAATATATTTACCCTGTTTATACCATTTTCCATTAATCATTGCCGATTTGTTTAAGATGGCATCAAGCCTGAAATGCACAGTGCTGTGTTGCGTGACTTTTTTGTAGTTTGCATGCGCACCAAATACTGTTTTTTTGGTTGTTTTGTTTTTTTTGGAATCATTTTTCTTGTGTAAAAAAATAAAAGGATCTTTTATCCTTGCAATCTCTTTTTCAGAAACTCCGATTCTTGGTGGTTTAATGGCTTCAATCTGCTCATCAACCCATGCCAGATTGTTGGAAAAAAGTTGCGAAGTCAGAAGGAGCATTAAAATCAAGTAGAATTTTTTCATTAGTATGTAATCCCCCATACAGATATATTTAAATCAGAAATCAACGCCTGATCAGCTTTTATATCAAAGTTGTGGATATCAACGACCAGTTCACTCTGTTCTAATGAATTGATAAACTTCAAGGTGTTTTTATAATTCGCAGTTGATTCAATTGTAATATCGAGTATGTGTCCAAAAGAACTCTCATTTTTTGCATATTTGTTTGTCAGGGTAAGGAGTTTGACATTATATCTTTGTGCATTAGTCGCTATGGAATCAAGATATTCACCCCATGCCCGTTCATCATATATTAAAGATGAAATAGTCTCAATTTTACTTTTTATATAAGAGTTGGTATCTTTTATGACAATTATCTCATTGTTTATGTTCCTGATTTCTTTTTCAAGCTGTAGAATTTTTGATTCTGGATTATGCTGCAGAAATGTTTTATCGGCATTTATCTTTGTCTGGAGATTTTGCACACTGGCTCTTGTCTGTGTGAATTTGTCAAAGGAACTGTCCCAGAACAGAAGGTATGCAAAGGTAAAAATGATACCGACAACCATCAGGTAAGTCATATAGATGTCTTTTTGGGTTTTGTTTTTAAAAGCTGCATCTATTCTATGGAGATAGTCTTCAAGATTTATTTTCATAATATACGCACCTTTAATTCACTGAAGTATTTATTTGTTTTTTCATCAAAGACAATCTCTTCAAGGATAAACTTGTATTTTCCTTCATAAATCTTAGTGAGATATTCAACAAGTTGTGTAATCTTTCTGTCATTATTGGCAACTAAATAAAAAGTCAGTGTTTTTGTTTTATTATCTTCTGCATACTTTGCTTCTTCAATCTTTACACCATACTTGTTTAAGTTTTTAGTGAACATTGTCAAAAGTTTTGCTTTCATGGGATAATCAACTTTTACTTCATGAATTTTCATAAGAGTGTTTTTTTTCTCAGAGTATTCTGTTTGTTCTTTGGCAAGCAATTTCAATGATTTTTCTTTGTCTGCTTTCCTGTTTTTAATAGTGGCTTCTCTGGTTATTTTGATATTATGAATCTCTTTATATTTTTGTTTGAGCAGATCTTCTTGCAGAGTCTGTGCATACGTAAGTATCCAGTATGTTATAGGGTACGCAAACGCAAGAGCAAAGGAAGCAAATATTAAAATTATAAGTTTGCCGCTTTCTCGTTTGATGAATTTCGGCGGTCGTCTGTAATCAGTAAAATTGCATTCATATATTTCATCTTTGGGCAGTGTTGTATAAATATGCATAAGTGCATGAAGCTGATCAACATATTCATCTTCGGTCTCAAAACCGTAATCAAATTCAAATTCACTTGACTTTATGTTTAACTCAACTTCCAGCATTTCATAAAGTTTTGTTACAGTGGGAAGCTGTGCTCCTATATATACATGCTCAAATTTTTCAATATCAAATGCTCTTTTTGCATAGGTGAGAATATCATTGATATTTGCAAACAATTCTTTATAAAGACGAATAAAAAATTCTTTGTAATCGCTTGTAGTTTCTTTAAGATTTTCTTTTGAAAAAAAGTATATAAATTCGTTATATTCAATTCTCTCACCATACAGTTCACAAAAACGCTCATGCATTTCTACAAGAGAATATTTTAAAGATTTGGTATAAACAAATTCCTTGTTGCCGTAAATAGTCAAAAATGCATCATTTTCCTGAATATATATAAAACAGTGTACACCGTTACTGTCGATGAGTTCTTTTGTATAAAGTGATTTGATTAAAAGAGGCGAAGGAATGATGACATCAATATATTTTACTTTTTCAATAATTTTTATAAAAGTATTGGTTATGTCCAAAGGGTCTACGATAAAGACATGAAAATATCTGTTTTCTTCATCTAATGTGTCAAATGATTCTATGTACCGAATTTTATACTCAACTGCCTGATCAAGGGCCAGTTCATCATATGCTTTGTTACTGATAGCATCAAACAAATCTTCCTCAGGAATATTTTTACTGATTGCAATCTGGGCAGTTATAAATTCTTTTGTACTGATATATGAAATTACAAACTGATCTTTTGAAAATTTTGGACTTGTTGTTTCTGTGATGAAACTCGATATTCCACTAAAGTATGTCTCTTTGTATGGATTAATTGATAATACACTTGAAAAAGAGTGCTGTGTTGATGTATTCATTAACTATAATCCTATTTAAAATGAACCAATAACATGGAACAAAATTCATCATTTTTGTAAAACTCAATCCTGTATGTTTTGTTATTGTTATCAACTGAATAGTGTTTGTTTAACTCTTTTAAAGATATATTTATCTGACTTTCATCTACTCTGTCTTTTTTATAATAACCTATAACATTCACACGGTGTTTTTTACTCTTGACGATTTTAAAATCGTCACTTACATAAAATTCTGAAGCTTTTGGCAAAGAAACTTCGTTATTGTCTATAACAATTGTGTATTTTTCGGGACAATAATCCGACATTTTAAAATATTGGGGTTTGAGTGTAGTTACTAACTTATTCCCGATATATATCAAATATCTGCCTTGTTTTCTTTTTACTTCTCCCAATGGATGGGAGAAATAAAACTCATTACTTTTTGATTTTATCGGAATATAGCTTAAAGAGTTTTTTATATCATTCAAATTTAACAAAATATTGTGATTTATTACTAATGTTCCATAGTTTTTTATTATATTCGTGATTTGTGCTGCATTTAATTCAAAGTCGCGTTTGTAGGCGATTCCCATTATTTTCATATATTCTTCTATTGCCATGAGTTGATAAAAGACTTTTTGGGACAAGCTGGAGAGATTTTTACTTGTCTCGATGGCAAATGCCGGCTTGTCATTTGTAACAGCAAAGTAGGTAAGAGAAAGCTGCATTGCCTCATCTTCATACTTTGTATTGGTGTTTTTTACATTGAAACTGTGATGCTTTTTCAGGAGTTTTTTATTGATATTGTTTTTGACTGTTTCTGCAATAGTGTTTAAGTCGCCAAAAAGCTGTTTTTGTTGGAGTCGGCACTGGTCAATAACACAGGTCTGTCCCCAGGCATTCGGATTAAATATACTGCCTTGGTTCTGCTTACGGTAAAAACCATGTCCGTCGTGTAAATTTAAGACTAAAGAAACTTTTTTTGAAAGTATTATTTTTTTGACTTCTTGGATGATTTTTCTGTCTTTGTCATCTTTTTTGATATGTGAAAACTTACGATTCATATCACCATGAATGCCACGTTTGTTAGCCATAATACTTTCTTTGTTCAAGTTTGGAATAATCCATAAATTCTTAGATGTTACAGTGTAGTGTGTGGCCAATATTGAAGCTGCAAAATATCCGCCGGGTTCATTACCGTGAATTCCGCCTATAACTAAAAGAGTGGTGTTTGAGTCACTGTTTTCTTTTTTGATAAGCTGAATATTTGCATTGAGAACAGATGAAAAAAGAAGTGCCAGGCATATATTGAAAATCAGAGACATTTATTTCTCTGTTATAATGCTGAATTGATTGTTTTGTAAGCGTACAATTAATATCTTTTTTCCATGAAAAGAGAAACTGTCGGATTTGTACTCTTCGTTAAAGGTTATCTTATATAAGTTTTCAATATTGGGATATGCAATGATGTTTATATTGCGAAACAGTATGATTTTATTTTCATTTTTGCTAAAAACTCTTTGCTTGTATTGCTTGAATTTTTCAAGATTCATACCGTCAAATCTTTTAAATTCCTGTGCATAGAAGTGAAGATAATCTTCCAGATTATTATAAAGCCAGGAATAGCGCCATGCGTACAGATTGGATAAAAGCAGTGCCAGGGTCTCTTTTGATACAGTATGGTTGCTGCCTGTATCTTCTTTTATAATCAATACTGTTTTTTTGATATCAATATTTTTATTAAGACATTCTATGCTTTTGTTATTGATGGCAATACACCCTTTTGTAAATTCGTCTCTTTCCTGATTGCTTGGCAGTCCGTGAATCCAGATACCCTGTCCAGTTTTTCCTTTGTATCTGTCATAGAGGTTCGGATAGGAAGTCACAAATGCCATTGGACCGTAAAAAGAGTCGACTTTTGATAGCTTTTTTACAATATCATAAACGCCAACAGGTGTTTTAAGGTCGCCTTCTCTGGTTTTGTCTCCTTTGAATTTTCCCGTAAAAGCACTGTACTCTTTTCGCAGCCTGTATGTGTTGTTGCTGTCTCTTGAGTAAATTAACAGTTCTGATTTTGATTTGTCACACAGTAAAATATTTGTATAGGATTCAATATAGCCAAATTGGGTGTCTTTGTTTTTGAGAAACTCCTGCCAATAATTTTTATCACTAAGGCTTTTATCCAACTCTTTTTGAATATTTTTAATGCCATGCAGTCGATAGTTTGTTAAAATGTCATTGTTTGAAGCAAACACAGCAGTTGAAAAACAAAGTGTACAGATAATACTTATAACAAAAAAGTAAAATCTATTGCCCATGGTCATATCCTATCTCTTTGAGGAAATTTTTGTCTTTTGTCCACCCTTTTTTGACTGTTACCTGAAGGTTCAAATAGGCTTTTTTTCCGCTGAGTCTTTCGATTTTTTCTCGGGCAGATTTGCCTATTCGTTTGACGGATTCACCGCCTTTTCCGATAATGATTCCTTTTTGCGACTCTTTTTCTATAATTATTGTGGCATAAATTCTGTCAATTCCTGTTTCTTCTTCGATAGAGTCAATAATGACATCCGATTCATAAGGGACTTCATCACTGATGTTTTCAAAAATAGCTTCACGGATAAATCCTGCATAAATGTCACGAACAAGTTCACTTGTCAAATCCTCAGGATCATACAGATAAGGAGATTCCGGTAAATTTTTTGCAATAGTGTCCAATAAGTCTTTATGACCTACCTTACGGGGAATTGCTACAGGAATAAGCGCTTCAAAGTGATCAGCATATTTATTGTAGGCACTAATCGATTTAAAAAGTTTTTCTTGCGAAACCTGATCTATTTTGCTTAAAACAATAATATGCTTCACCCGTCCGTTGTTAATTTTTAAAAATCTTTCATAATGTTCGGTAGAATCAGTCACCGGTGCAAGGTAGACGATTAAATCACAATCACCCATTGCTTTAAGGGCTTCATCAAGCATAAACTGATTGAGCATTTTTTCTTTTTCATGCAAACCGGGCGTGTCGACAAAAATAATCTGTGCATTTTCATGCATAACAATTGCATTTGAACGCTTTCTTGTTGCATTGGCTTTTTGACTTACCATTGCAATTTTTTCGCCCAAAAGGGAATTCATTAGGGTGCTTTTACCTGCATTCGGACGTCCAATCAAGGAAACGAAACCAGCTTTAGTCATTTTTACAAACCTTACTTATTTTTACAGACACAAGTGTCTGAACTTATTATAATATATATCTTGATAAGTCTTCATCTTCTACGGCGTTATCGAGTTTTTCATGCACAAGCTTTGCTGTGACGACAAACTCTTTTCCTTTATACTCATCTGCATTAAAACTGATATCTTCAAGTATTCTCTCTAACACAGTATGCAGACGTCTTGCACCGATATCTTCAGCCGTTTCATTGGCACGGTGTGCAAGTTTTGCAATGGCTCTTACCGCTTCATCTTCAAATATCAACTCCATGCCTTCAACGCCCAAGAGAGCCTGGTACTGTTTCAGCAGAGAGTTTTGTGTACGCGTTAGTATTTGATAGAGTGTCTCTTCTGTTAAAGCTTCTAGTTCTACACGAAGCGGAAATCTTCCTTGCAGTTCCGGAATCAAATCACTTGGTTTGCTGACATGAAAAGCACCGGCTGCAATAAAGAGAATATGATCGGTATTGATTGTTCCGTATTTTGTTGAAACACTGCTTCCCTCTACGATAGGCAAGAGGTCTCTCTGGACTCCTTCTTTTGAGGGGTCATTCCGTCCCTGACTTTTTTCACTGAGTGCAATTTTGTCTATTTCATCAAGAAAAATAATCCCTCCGTTTTCCGCCCGTCTCAATGCTTCTGCATTTACTCTTGTCATATCAAGAAGTTTATTGGTTGCTTCCTGACGAAGAAGCATCTTGGCATCTTTAACCGTTACCTCTTTTTTGTTGTCTTCTTTGTTAATTGTGGCAAAGACTTTGGAAAAACTCTCTTGCACTTTGGCCATTTCCGGCGGTAAATTTGTGTCATTAAATTCGATATTGAGTTTTTCTATTTCAAGTTCTATGACTTTATCATCCATTTCACCGGATTCTATACGCTTTTCCATAGCTTCTAAGAGGCGTTGATAATCATCTTTTTTGCTTTCACTTGCACCGGCAGGAAGAGGAGGGAGCAGTTTTTCTGTGATTTTATTGATAATGTAGTTTTCTATTTTGTCTTTGTTTGCTTCTTCCTGTTCCGCTTTGACAATGCTGATGGAATTTACAACCAGATCACGAATCATAGACTCTACGTCACGACCGACAAACCCCACTTCTGTATATTTGCTTGCTTCAACTTTTATAAACGGTACTTTCATCATTTTAGCCAGACGGCGTGATATTTCCGTCTTTCCGACACCGGTTGAACCAATCATTAAAATATTTTTCGGAGTAATTTCATTCTTGAGTTCATCATCAAGCTGCATACGTCTGTAGCGTGTTCGCAAAGCAAGTGCAATGGTTTTTTTCGCATCTTTTTGAGCAATGACATAATTGTCCAGATATTCTACAATTTCTTTTGGTGTTAAATTCACTGCGCTTCTCCATCGAGTATGAGTGTTTTAATATTATGATTTGTATATATACAAAGATCTGCCGCTACATGTAAAGACTCTTTGACAAGTTCCTCTTCGTCCAATGAAGCGTGCTTTTTTAATGCGCGTGCAGCTGAAATGGCAAAATTGCCTCCGCTTCCTATAGAAGCGATTTGTCCGTCTTCCGGCTCAACCACATCGCCGTTTCCCGTCAAAATAAATATATGTTCATTGTTCAAAACAATCATCATAGCCTCAAGACGACGCAGCACTTTGTCTTTTCTCCAAGCCTTAGAAAACTCAACAACAGATTTGAGCAAATCTCCTTTTTTATTTTCTAAAAATTCTTCAAACATATCAAACAGATTAAAAGCATCAGCAGTACTTCCGGCAAACCCTGCCAGAATTTTACCGTGATGCAGCCTGCGGATTTTTGTTGCATTGCCCTTTAAAACGCTGTCTCCAAAGGTCACTTGACCGTCACCGCCGATAACGGCTTTTTTTTGACCTTTGTAGGCCAGTATGGTAGTAGCATCAAACATTAATTCTTACTCTCCCTGAACATCTACATGGAGTTTTGCATGAATTCCGTGACCGAGTTTCAAATCCAAATCATGTTCCCCGATTGTTTTAATCGCTGTTTTGTCTGTAATGGCTTTTTTATCTATCTCTATGTCATGTTGTTCTTTGAGTGCATTTGCGACTTCTTCTTTGGTTATAGCCCCAAACAGGTGCCCGTTGTTGCCAACTTTTTTTGTAATGATAACTTCGAGTTTATCAAGTTTTTCTGCAATATTTTTGAGTCTTGCTATTTCAGCTTTTTCTTCTTCTTCTTTTCTTTTGATTTCTGCCTCATGTTCAGCAATAATCTCAGGTGTTGCAGGTTTGGCAAAACCTTTTTTAATTAAAAAGTTTTGACCATAACCTGGTTTGACCTCTTTGACTTCACCGGCTTTACCCAAACTTTTTACATCTTTAATTAATAATACTTTCATAGATTATTCCTAGTTTTATTTTATCTTTCTATTTCACCTGGATAGGCAACAATACCATTTGTCAAGTTTCCGATTTTTGTATAACCGTTGTCTGTAAGAATTCTTGCAACATGAGCAGAACGGCTTCCTACATGACAGTAGAGTATGATATTTTCATTTTTACCGTAGTTTGTTTCTTCCCATGTTTGAAAAAATGAACTTGTCGGTACCAGTTTGTCTGCACCTTTAATGTGCCCCATCTGCCATTCCATATATTCGCGTACATCTACAAGCTTAAAATTAACCATTTTCAGTTCACGTGCTTCTAAAAGGGATACAAGCTCATCACCGTCAAGTTCGTCTTTGTTCACAAGTATTTCGCACTCCTCTTTTGTCAGTCCTCTGGAATGGCTGTGTGCGGCCTCTTCCATACCGAGTTCAATACGCTTTTTCTCGGCAAACTCTGGAGTACAGAAAATTCCACAGTGACAGACGCCACCCTCCGGAATTTCTTTTTCAATGGCAGGTTTACAAGGACAGATTCTGTCATCAACCGATTTTGGCTTTCCGTCAACTTCTTCAACCATAAAACAGGGACAAAATCTTTTTTTGTACATCATCTTGTTTCGTGCAAGGCCCATCTGTACGCCTTCGTTCACTTCTTCTTGCGGGTTGTATACCCAACCGAACTGTGCATTGACCTTGTCTGTAAATTTGATTGTTTTTTCAAGTTCCGCCTGAAATTCCGGTGAATTCATATCAATTTTTATTATACTCATATCTCGTTCCTCTAGTTATTTTTTAAATTTGTTTCTTGCTTTACCTTCAATGATAAAACGTAATGCGTTGAGTTTAATGAAACCTTCTGCATCTTTTTGGTTGTAAACTTCATCTTCTTCAAAAGTAGAATATTCAGGATTAAAAAGCGAAACATCAGAACTTCTTCCCACAACGGTTACATTTCCTTTGTAAAGCTTTAATCGTACTGTTCCTTCCACCCATTTTTGTGTTTGGTCGATGGCAGCCTGCAGCATTTCACGCTCAGGAGCAAACCAAAAACCGTTATATATAAGTTTTGCATAACGAGGCATCATCTCATCTTTAAGGTGCGCTGCTTCACGGTCAAGTGTGATGGATTCTATTGCCCGGTGTGCTTTGAGCATAATCGTTCCGCCCGGAGTTTCATAACATCCGCGGGCTTTCATGCCGACAAAACGGTTTTCAACGATGTCAACACGACCGATTCCGTGCTTGTTGCCATATTCGTTTAGTGTCTGCAGCATTGTGGCAGGTGAAAGTTTTTCTCCGTTGAGTGCAATCGGATCACCGTTTTTGTATTCGATCTCTATGTATTCGGGAGTATCCGGTGCTTTTTCTGGTGAAGTTGTCCACAGCCACATCGACTCTTCCGGCTCTGCTGCAGGGTCTTCCAAAATACCGCCTTCATAAGAGATATGCAAAAGGTTGGCATCCATAGAATAAGGGGATTTTTTTCCTTTTTTCTCAATCTGAATGCCATGCTGTGCCGCATAGGCCAAAAGTTTTTCACGAGAATTTAAATCCCATTCACGCCAAGGAGCGATAATGGTAAGTGTAGAGTCCTGTCCAAGGTATCCCATTTCAAAGCGAACCTGGTCATTGCCTTTTCCTGTTGCCCCATGCGCTACACCGTCAGCACCGGTGATTTTTGCAATTTCTGCCTGACGTTTTGCTATTAAAGGGCGTGCAATGGATGTCCCTAAAAGATATTCCCCTTCATAAATAGCATTGGCACGAAACATCGGGAAAACAAAATCTCTTACAAACTCTTCGCGTAAATCATCAATAAAAATATTCTCAGGTTTAATGCCAAGTTCAAGTGCTTTAACACGTGCAGGTTCAAGTTCTTCACCTTGTCCTAAATCTGCTGTAAAAGTAACAACTTCGCATTTGTATTCGTCTTGCAGCCATTTGAGTATAACACTGGTATCAAGTCCGCCAGAGTATGCCAAAACAACTTTTTTAACACTTTTTTTCATGTAAAAAACCTTTGATAATAAAATAATTACCGCGATTATAACGAAAAACAGGTGAGAAGTTGCTTATGAATTTTGTATTTGTTTTTTTTAGTAAAACTTGCCAAAGGTGTGTTTACATGTAAAGAGGGTTCAAGAGTAAATGCAGTACTTTGTGAAGTACACTTTACCCCTTAGAGTCAAATAGAATTCCGCTGACCTCTTGCATTTTTGGAAGAAAATCATGTGCCTGTTCTGCCGGAAATCTTCGAATAACGGTATTTGTTTTTGTATCTATCGCCGCTACATAAAAGATGTCATTTTTGTCTACTCCAAATTTTATACTTGTATTGAGCGGAGAAAGTGCATCATTGAGCTCCTTTACCAGATTTTCAACATCTTTTTGGGCGTTTGTATTTTTTGTATTGTCAGCTGCAGAATTTTGTGTTTCTTTAATAACATCAGCCTGCTTTGTTCTTGTCTGTGCTGTCTGCTGTACCTGCTGTGACTGATTTTGTGATCGTCCCTGAATTTCTGCCGAACCTACCTGTGACTGCTGCTGTCTTGCAACATTTGCAATGCCATCCATGACATACTCCTTTGCGAAAAGTGTAATTAGTAATGACAAAATCGACAATGCCGTGAATAACTTTAGAAAATATTTTATTTTTTTGTGTTTATTCTAAAATATTTATGATAATCTTGCGTTTATGAAAGAATATATAAAATTACTCAAAGAAGAAAAAGTATTAAGACAGCTTTCGACAATTCAGCTGATTTCTTATTTTGGGGCCTGGTTTTCCAATGTAGCTATATATACTCTGCTCATTGAGTTACATGTATCCGCCTCTGTTGTCGGTTTTGTAGCAATGCTGAACTTTTTTGCCGGTGTTTTGCAGGCTCCGTTTTCGGGTCCTGTTATAGACAGGATGAATCCAAAAAAACTGATGCTGCTGCTTATCACGGTGGAAATAGTCGCTACTGTCTCTTTGATATTTGTGACACAGGTCTCGGACTTGTTACTTTTGTATGTATTGATATTTTTTAAAATGGCGGCAGCTTCATTTTATTTTACGACAGAGATGTCGCTTTTGCCAAAAATCCTGCATGGGAGCAAGCTGCAGCGCGCTAATGAACTGCATTCTATTATCTGGTCGTTTTCCTATACGCTGGGAATGGCGGTAAGCGGCTTTGTGGTTTATTGGTTTGGTATAAAAACGGCCTTTATGCTTGACGGATTGATGTTTTTTATAGCTTTTTGGCTGCTCTTTTATACAGAAATTAAAATAGAAATACTGAAAGTCGAAGAAAATATTTTTAAAATGATGCAGGAGACTTTTGTTTATCTCAAAAGAACACCAAAAGCTCTCCATCTGATGCTTATCCACTCTTTTGTCGGTCTTACCGCTTTTGATGCCCTGGTGGCCTTGATGGTTGATGAGTATTATGCCTCTTTTATCGCGGCTTCACTGGCTCTTGGGTTACTGCATTCTGCCCGTGCCGTAGGTCTTGTCATCGGTCCGGTATATATCGGAAAATGGATTAACAACACAAGGCTTGTCTATGTATTTATAGCCCAGGGGACAGCTGTCTGGATATGGGCATTTGCAATGCATAATTTTTATCTTTCTTTGGCAGTGAGCGTGCTTGTCGGTTTCTTTACAACGACTTTATGGTCTTACAGTTATACACTTTTGCAAAAAAACATAGAAAAAAAATACTATGGACGGATTGTTGCCTATAATGACATGCTGTTTTTGTCTTCGGCAGCTTTTACTTCGTATATGATTGGCTTTTTGGCAGCACATTCATTTTCTTTAGAGGCAATTACGGCTATAATTGGCAGCGGTTTTTTTGTAGGCGCGCTTTACTATAAATATGTACTCAAAAGTCAAAAAATAGAAGAGATTTCATGATGAGTTTTGCAATACTTGGCGGACTGCTGTTAAACATTGGTGCCTATCTTACCTATAAAGGAAAGATTTATCAGGCAGTGATTGTCTATCTTTTTGCAGATATCTGCTGGATAATAATGGCAGTGCAAAAAGAGGATGTGATTGGTGCGGGTTTTATTGTAACAGGCACAATATTCGGATTTTTGGCATATTTGAAAATGAAAAACGGTGCAATGAAAAAAAGTTTAGACAAGGGAGAGGAATGATTTACAAATCAAAAGAGGGTGACATCAGTTTGGAGAATTTGACACGTCTGTATGGTGCGGTTGTCATTGATATGCAGGGTGAAATTGCCGAAATGAGTCTGGAATGGTTTGATCTGTACGGTGAGAAAGTCAAGTTGATACATTATGTGCTTGTGTTTGATTATACGCCGCCGGGTGAAAATGTCAGAGATACAAAAGTTTTGGAATTTTCTACAAAAGAGGCACTGATAGAAACGATGCAAGAGGTAGCACAATTTTTTCAAAAATAATTTCAAAAGATACCAAAAAAGTTCTCTCTCTTGCCTTTCCTGCAGCGCTCAAGCATCTTGTAGATATTTTGCAGGTGCTTATAGATATGCTGATGGTGGGAACGGTAAGTGTTGCCGCACTTGCAGCTGTCGGTATGAGTATGCAGTTTATGATGATTATCAATGTGTTGATGACGCTGTATGTCATAGGCGGCAATGCGCTTATCTCGCGATTTATCGGGCAGGGCAGAAAAAACAGAGCTTCGGCACTTCTCTTTTCACTTGTTATTCTTGCCGTGATTTTGGCTTTTTTTGTAACGATTGGCGGCTATTTCGGCAGCACACATTTTTACAGCTGGATGGGTGCGACACCTGCAGTGGTAGAGCAGGGCAGTATCTATTTTAAAGTCTTATCACTCGGTATTGTCGTGATATTTTTGGATAACCTGCTTTACAATGCCCTGAGTGCCGCAGGAGATACAAAAAGCTCTTTTTACATCAAACTCTCCTCTGCCGCTATGAATGCTTTTATGAACTACGTGCTGATATTCGGTCATTTCGGCTTTGAAGCAAGAGGTATTGAAGGTGCCGCCATTGCAACGGTCATCTCCTATATATTTAATGTTGTTGCCTACTATATACTTATAAAAAAGATGAATTCGAGTCTTGATTTTGTGCCGATTATTCGCACGCAGGATATAAAAAGAGTCCTGAAAGTCGGTTGGAGTGCAGCACTTGACCGTGGTATATCGAGTATGAGTTTTTTGGTTTTTGTCTCCATCATCACTGCTTACGGAACGGCAGAACTTGCAGGCTATCAGGTCGGACTCCGTGTTGAGGGCATTGCCTTTATGCCAGGTTTTGGTTTTGCCATCGCCGCAATGGCACTGGTAGGGCAAAATATAGGGAAAAAAGATTTTGACAAAGCCTATAATATGGGGATAATTTCCGGACGGATTGCCTATGTGTTTATGGGAAGTGTCGGGCTGGTTATGATACTCTTTCCGGAGTTTCTTGTGAGTTTTTTTACAAAAGATGCTCTGACAATTGCAGTTGCCTCAAAATACCTGATTCTTGTCGGACTTGCGCAGATTCCGCTTGCAATTATGTTTGTCTATTCTGCAGCACTTCGAGGAGCCGGTGCCACAAAAACCACTTTGAAAGTCAATGTCTCTTCTTTGTGGCTTTTCCGTGTGATTCCTTCGTATACAGCCTATCATATGGGCTATGGAGTTGTTGTGATTTTTGCAATTATGAATATAGAAACTTTGATAAAAGGCATCATCTATTGGTATCTGTACTCGAAAAGAGAGTGGCTCTATACCAAAGTATAAATTTATTTGGGATATGTTGTTTATAACTATTTCACCAGAGGGAGCTTCAATGCCATAAAGTTTAGCGGCTTTTTCGGAACCCGTACTTCAGTGCGGGCTTTGCGTTTTTAAAACCTAACGTCTAGGTTAAAACCCAGATTCCAAAAAAATATCAATTTTTTTTCTTAACTTAATGGCAATACATTAGTCTTGATGGTTCCCAACAGTATTTGGAATTGTGTTTCCGCTGGCTTGCATGCTGAGTGCCTGTGGGTATTTTTTGTAATGTGTGCGTACTGTTTTGGCGAGTTTTTCTTTGGTGAGTGTGTCGATGACTCCGTTGTCGGCTATGGCGTCTGCAATGTTTTGTACCAGTTCATCCTGGGGGTTTTGCATTTTGCTTTTCCAAGAAAGTAAAAGTGCTTTGTTTACATGTAAAGGCAAGGAGCCCATAATGCCGATATCGTTTTGATTATGAATGAGCAGTCCTGAGGTTGTGCCTCTGTCAAGTGTCAAAACCTGGAAAAGATAGAGTGTGTGGTAGTCAAGCTGCTGTTGGAGTGCCTCTTTTGAGATTTCTGTTCTTGTCTGCAAAGCATTTGTTATAATGTGGATGTAGGTGTCTATAATGCCCTCTCCAAAGTTTTTTGCAAAATCGGCGTCGGCCTGTTTGTTGTCTGTTTTGTAGTTTTCAAGGTAAAAATGAGAGATGCCGCGTGTACGCTGCAGGGCGGGAATTGTAAAATATTTGTCGCCCTGTTCTGCGCCTGTTGTGTAGTTTTTGCTTCCTAGGTTTTGCAAGGCTTTGTCAAATGCAGTTTTATCTTCTTCATAGGCAACAGCAGGATTCAAATCAGCCATAATTCGCCAATAGGAGGGTGCATTACGCAACTGTGTCAGACTGATGTGAATATGCACAGAGGGGACATGCGGATTGGCAGGATGGATAATGGTTGAAATGGCGGTGGCACTTTTGAGTTTTTTTTCAGGTTTGTCATCATAATGTACCTGTGAGATATTCACGCTTGCGGTATTGAACAGTTTTTTGTCTCTTGCTTCAAATCTGTTTCCGCCCCCGTGAAGTCCGGCATCTCTGAGCCAGGTAACTTCTTTGAATTTTTTATCGGCTCCAAACTTTTTTGAAAGAGTATCGAGTTTGTCAACAAATCTTTTTTGTAAAGCAGTGACGAGTGTGTATGCTTGCTGTGCTTCTTTTGAGTCTGCTAAAATCAGTGTCATATTTTTTATCCATAATTTTTTCCTAATTTTAGCAGGTTAAGACTAAATAAAAGTCTACAGAGCAAAATATTTACCTTCTTCCTCCGCCTTTTCCGTGAGAACCCTGGTACATATTTTGAGAACCTGAACCGCTTCCCTGATTTTGGGAACCTTTTTTGTATTGATATTTATTTTGCTTTTTCTCTCCTGAACCGCTGCCGTTATATTGTTGAGTTCGCTCTTGCATCTGTTGCATTTGTGCCTCATGTTGGGCAAAACTTTCATCTGCATAACTTATGCCTGCTAATAATAGTGACAGAATGAGTATCTTTTTCATCTTACGCTCCTTATGTTTTATAGGAGGAGTATAACAGTTTTGTATTAGCGGATTGTTAGCGGTTAGATGTTTTTTTAGCAAGTTTAAGATAATATTTCAGTATGAATAAACAAGAGTATAAACAGGCAGTAGAAAAATTAAATTTGTGGGCATATCATTATTATGTTTTGGATGATCCGATTATGACGGATGAGGTGTATGACAGACTTTACAAGGAGGTGGAGGAGTATGAAGCGGCACACCCTGAAGATGTTTTAAAAGATTCGCCTACGCAAAGAGTCGGAGATGTTGTCAGCGAGGGCTTTGTAAAAGCGCGTCATCTCTCGCGTATGTGGTCTTTGGAAGATATTTTCAATGCCGAAGAGTTGAAAAAATGGCTGGAAAAAACCTACAGGCTTGACAAAAATGTGACCTTTTACTGTGAGCCAAAGTATGACGGTGCTTCGCTCAACCTTATCTATGAAAACGGTGAACTGCAAAAGGGCATCACCAGAGGTGACGGAACAGTGGGTGAACTGATTACGCAAAATGTCAAAACAATTCGCACGGTTCCTTTGAGCATAGAGCATAAAGAGCTGATTGAAATTCGCGGAGAAGTGGTCATTTTTAAGGACGAGTTTGAAAAAATCAACAAAGAGCGTCTCAAACAGGGAGAACCGCCTTTTGCCAACCCTCGTAATGCTGCAGCAGGGAGCCTTCGCCAGCTTGATCCGAATATTACCGCAAAAAGAAATCTTGTCTTTTTGCCTTACGGTGTCGGTGTAAACACTCTGCCGCACAAGCTTCTGAGCGATAAAATGTCTTACATTTATGAACTCGGTTTTCGCGAACCGCCGCTTCGTGCCGTAACAAAAGGCTATGATGAGATAGAAGCAATGTATGAGCGTATGAAAGAGGAGCGTGAGAGTTACCCCATGATGCTTGATGGAATGGTTGTCAAGGTGAACGAAATCGCAGCGCAGATAGATATGGGATATACGGTAAAAGTACCGCGTTGGGCGGTGGCCTATAAATTTCCGGCAGTCGAGAAGATAACACACGTAAAAGACATCATTTTGCAGGTCGGGCGTACGGGTGTGATAACGCCTGTAGCGATTGTCGAGCCGACAGAAATCGAGGGGGCAGTTGTTGAGCGTGCGACGCTGCATAATTTTGATGAAATAGAGCGTATGGACATCCGCATAGGGGACAAGGTGATTATTCTGCGAAGCGGGGATGTGATTCCAAAAATCGTCAAAGTATTGACACAGGAACGCAAGGGAGATGAAAAGAAAGTTCTCCGTCCTACGCACTGTCCTGTTTGCGGGAGCGAACTCTTGCAAGAAGATGTGCTTATAAAGTGTCAAAATCTCAAATGTGAGGCACGGGTTGTCAACTCCATTATCTATTTTGCTTCCAAGCAGTGCCTCAATATTGACGGACTCGGCAGTAAAATAGTTGAGCAGCTTTTTACTGCGGGACTTGTCAAAAGCGTACTTGATTTATTTGCTTTGAGTGAAGAAAAACTCTTAAAACTTGAAGGCTTTAAAGAGAAAAAAGCAAGAAACCTGCTCAATGCCATAGAGAATGCAAAAGGGTGTGAGCTTTGGCGTTTTATCAATGCGCTCGGAATCGAGCATATCGGCGAAGTGGCTTCAAAAATGATAGCCGAAGCTTTCGGATTGGCATATTTACATGTAACGCAGGAACAGCTTGTAGGCATTGACGGCATAGGGGAAGAGATGGCGCAGAGCTATTTGGAATTTATGCGTGTGAATGAAGATACTGTGCTTAAGCTTCAAGAGATTTTACAGCCGGTGCCGCCGAAAAAAAGAGAAGAAGCAGAAGAAAATCCTTTTAAAGGAAAAACGGTGGTACTCACGGGAACTATGAGCGAGCCAAGACCTGTTATAAAAGAGAAGCTTGAAGCACTCGGCGCAAAAGTTTCAGGCAGTGTAAGCAAAAAAACCGACTATCTTATTTATGGCGAAGATGCAGGCAGCAAGTATGACAAGGCTGTAAGTCTGGGTGTCAAAACACTTACGGAAGAGGAAATGAGAGAGATGCTCCCATGAGGCTTGATAACTGTTTGGTAGCAAACGGCCTGAGTGAAAGCCGTAACAAAGCGCAGGCTATGATTAAAAACGGACTGGTTCTTGTGAACAGCAAAACTGTCAAAAAACCGGCCTTTGGAGTAGAAGAAGATGACAGGGTGGAAGTGGTGCAGCATAAAAGATATGTTTCCCGTGCTGCTTTGAAGCTTGAATATTTTTTGGATGAACTGGATTTACATGTAAGCAATAAAAGAGCTTTGGATATCGGTTCTTCCACGGGCGGATTTACCCAGGTTTTGCTTGAGAGAGGTGTGCGGGAAGTCAGTTGTGTTGATGTGGGACGGGAACAGTTGCATCACTCTTTGCGTGAAGATAATCGTGTCAATACTTATGAAGGCTGTGATATCCGCCGGTTTGAGGCGGATGAACCGTTTGAACTGGTTGTCAGTGATGTTGCCTTTATCTCTTTGCTGTATATTTTGGATGCTGTTGACAGGCTTGCTTCGGGTGATATCATTTTGCTCTTTAAGCCGCAGTTTGAAGTAGGAAGAGAGGCAAAACGTGACAAAAACGGCGTTGTACAGGATACAAAGGCAATAGAGAGGGCAATGCAAAGGTTTGAAGATGCCTGCCGTTTGAAAAACTGGCAGTTGGTGAAAAAATCTCCCTCAAAACTTGCGGGGAAAGAGGGAAATTTAGAGTATTGTTATCACTTTAAAAAAGATATATTATAATGCTGAGAGAGAAGAAAAAAATGAAGGTGCAAATATGAGAAAAAGCACATCAATCGCCATAGGCGGATTTGACGGAATGCACATCGGGCATCAGGCACTTTTTCGTGAGCTTGATGACAACGGTACTATTGTTGTGATTGAGACAGGATATGCCAACCTGACACCTGACGGATTTAGACAACGCTATACAAAGCATCGTATTGTCTATCTGAAGCTTGATGATATACGGCATTTGGACGGAGAGGGTTTTGTTGCTTTTTTACAAAAAAAGTTTCCGAAATTAAAAAAAATAGTTGTGGGATATGATTTTCATTTTGGCAAAGACAGAAAATATTCCTATGAAGATTTAAAACAATTATTTAAAGGAGATGTAGTTGTGGTAGACGAGGTCAAACATAACAACGATTCGGTACATTCGCATAAAATAAGGGCAAAACTCCAAATAGGCGACATAAAAGGTGCCAATGATTTTCTCGGACACAACTATATGATTACCGGTATAAGAGTTGACGGACAGGGTCTGGGCTCCCGGGAACTTGTTCCGACAATCAACCTGAGAGTGAAGGGTTTTTTACTGCCAAAGGAGGGAGTGTACGCAACGCTTACTCGCATTGACGGTGAAGAACATTTTCATCCCTCGGTAAGTTTTATAGGACACCGTATAACAACGGACGGCAGTTTTGCGGTAGAGGCACACATACTTGACGGTGTGGTTACATGTAAAGAAAAAGCTGAAATAAGTTTTGTTGATTTTATACGAAACAATGAGAAGTTTGACTCTTTAAATAACTTAAAAGAGGCAATTAAAAAAGATATAACGATTGCAAATCGGATGCTAAAAAGATTGGAATTGTAAGTATCAGTTTTATTGTAACTTTTATACTGTTACAGGATATGTGCCATATATTTTCCCTTGTGTAGTTGGGCAATAACATTTTGCTTGATTTTTGTAGAAGAAGTCTGTGGATTATAACTGACCTGTACTATTTTTCTGTCTTTTGATTTGAGGTAATCTTCTACTGCTATATTATGCGGTTGATCGCCCCAGTCTTCTCCAATGACAAAAATATCTGCATTTACTGCTTCACAGGCTGTGACATACTCAAGTTCATGGTATGCTCTTACATCATCAACACATTTGAGTGCTTTGAGCATCTCCATGCGTTGGGCCAAAGGAACAACAGGAACATTTGGTTTGTAAGAGTTTACAACCTGATCAGATGCAACACCGACTACAAGTGTATTCCCCAGTGTTTTACAGTATTCTAATAAGGCCAGATGCCCCACATGTAATAAATCAAAAGTTCCGACAGTATATATAATCATTATTTTGTTTCCTTTTGTAATATAATTAAGATATTTTAGATATAATACCATAAATATATTTAATATTCAGTAAAAATTTGATAAGGATTCAATTTATGACCAAACAACCAACGATTCTCTCTTATGTGAGAGATATTCCCAACCTTTTATCGCTTTCAGGATTAGCCTGTACACTTTTAGCCATCTATTTTAGTATCACCGGTCTTTATTATGCGGCTATGATTGGTATGGTTTGGGCTGTTGCATTTGACTGGGCGGATGGTTTGGTAGCCAGAAGGCTTAAAGGAAGAACTTCTACAGATGCGAAATTCGGAGGGCAGTTGGATGTTTTGATAGATATTGTAAGCTACGGTGTGACGCCTGCTGTATTGCTTTTGAGTTATGGACATTTTGAGCCTGTATACCTTATAGGCGCATTTATAATGATAAGTGCGGCTGCTGTGCGACTCAGTTATTTCAGTACATACGGACTTGCCGGAGGAACAAAATATACAGGACTTGCATTGGATAACAACAGTCTTATTTTGGTTTTCATTTTTTTGTTTGAAAGTTTTTTTACGCATGAAGTTTTTTCTGCCGTTTTATACATAAGCGGGGTAACTCTTGCGATACTGAATGTGTCAGAAATTAAAACACCAAAACTTTCCGGAAATCCCAGGAATGTCTATCTGCTAGGTATGTATACGCTTGGAATATCAGCTGTATACGGATTTTTTCTGAGATAAGCAAGTACAGAATATGCCAAAATTATAAAAACAAACAGGAAAATCAATGAAGATAACACCAAATGTAGTGGTGGAAAATGAAAATACCGCTTACAAAATTACTCTTAAAAATACGAGTAATATTGAATCTGTAGAAGTCCTCTCACGAGGGGATTATTATCATAAAGACAAGATAGACTATACTGTACAAAACAATCATATTGTATTTGCATACACCATGAACTATCTTGGAGAGTTTATTGTAAAAGTCAATTTTACCTATAAAGAGTCTAAGTTCGTTTGTCTTTACTGCGTTGACAAAGAGATGATACAGTTAAGACCTTTCAAGGGTGATTTGCATATGCATTCTGTGTATTCTGATGGTAAAACAACACCTTTTGCAATGGCTTTGGCCTCTTTGCAGGCAGGGATGGATTTTGTGAGCATTACTGACCATGACAGCTACGAAGGCTCTCTTGAGGCGATAAAAAAAGTACAACAGAACAATATAGACATTTTGGTACTGCCCGGTGAGGAAGTGAGTGTCGGCGGGAAAAAAGATATGTCGATTGCCCAGGGAAACGGACATATATTATCTGTCAATGCAGACAAATCTATCCAAAAGCAGAGAGAAAAGAGCGAAATATACGAAAAAGAGCTTCAGGATATTGTCAAAAGACTGCAAAAAGAAGAGATAGATACAAAAATTGATCTTTTTCATTATGCAAAAAACATTTGGGTTATCGAAAAAATAAAAGAGGCACAGGGTGTATCCATCCTGGCGCATCCAAACTGGGTATACAGAGACGGAAAGTACCATCTTCATCAGGCTTTTTACAAAGAGATGCTTAAAAGTTCGCATCTTGACGGTGTTGAAGTTTTTGGAGAGGAAAAAATCAAAGAGTATAACAACATGACACACCTGACTGCGCTTCAAATAAGAAACAAACACAAGTATCTGGCACCGTTTGCCAATTCGGATGCGCATGACAGCGATCATGAAGTGGGAGAGCGTTTTAGCATTGTATTTGCAAAAGAAAGGTCTGCTGAAAATATTACTCATGCAATCAAAAAAGGGCTTAGCTGTGCTGTTTATAAAAGAGAAAACAATGAACATCAGTTCATAGGAAAAGATGAACTGGCACAGTATGTTTATTTTTTAATCAAAGAGTATTATCCAAAGCATAACAGTTTAAAAAGCAGATTGGCAAAACTTTATATGGACCAATTGATAAATGGGATAAGTTTTCAAAAAAAAATTGATGCGGTACAGTTGAAATTAAAAAATCATGCAAATGCATTTTTTTTAGATACAATTAGCATAAAAAAGAAGTAGACATTTGAACAGAGAATATTTAGAAAACAAAGAGACCATACATTTTAAATTTGAACAAAACAAGGAAGACTTTACAGTAGATGAGATTCCTTTGGCATTTAAAGGCAATGGTAACTTTGTTGTATTACATGTAAAGAAAGTAGAACTCACAACCTGGGATATGATAGCAGCATTTGCTGAATTTCTCAACATACCTGCTGAAAAAATAGGCTATGCAGGACTTAAAGACAAACATGCAACGACGACACAGTATATTTCTGTCGAGGCGAAGTATGAAAAACAGCTCAAAAAATTTAGGCATCCTCAGATAAAAATACTCAATATGACAAGACATACCCACTCCATACGGATGGGTGATCTGGCCGGAAACCGTTTTAGCATCAATCTTTTTGGTGTTTCACAGATTGAAGCAGGACGTATTGAAAAGCTGGCTAGAAAAAGTGAAAAAAACGGCTTGCCCAACTATTTTGGATATCAAAGATTTGGACGGGATGAAGATTCAATAGAACAGGCCCGTGCGATGATAGCCGGAGACTTACATGTAAACGATGCAAAGCTGAAAAAGTTTCTTGTTTCTATTTATCAGAGTTTGTATTTCAATGACTGGTTGAAAGAGAGAGTTCTTTTGAGCAGAGAAAAAAACGGCGGAAAGTTTATGCTTTTAGAGGGGGATGTTTATCTTTCAGATGAAGAAAAACTCTTTACGCCGAAAAATACTCCTCAACAGGATTTCCAGGCAAAAAAAGTAGTACCGACAGGACTTTTGCCCGGACGGAATGTGTACCGTGCAAGAGGCGAGGCAAGAGCAATAGAAGCGAAATATGATGATGAGTTTTTATATGACAAAGGCATGCGTCGGGCAGCTTTGGTTTATCCGCAAGATATTACATGTAAGTATAAAAACCATTTTGATATTTTAAACATTGCTTTTACACTGCCAAAAGGTTCCTATGCCACAGTCTTTTTGGAAAATATCGCCAATAAAAACTTTAAAGCAAAAAGATTATAAGCCATCTATAAGAAGTTTTGTAGCAGTTTTGGCATCAACAGGTTTTGAATAGAAGTATCCTTGGATAGTATGAATACCAAGGTTGCTAAAGAAGTCAATTTGTTCTTTTGTCTCAACTCCTTCAACAACACATTTTAAGTTAAAGGTATCGGCAATTGATTTTATAATTCGAACAAGATCCTCATCCTTTTTATGTCCAGGAATTTTATCAACAAATGCTTTGTCGACTTTAATCTCATCAAGTGGCAATTTATGAATATATTGCAGTGATGAGTATCCAGTTCCAAAGTCATCTAGAGAGAGTTTAATACTTAGGTTTTTAAGTTCATCAATGGATTGGAGTTCTTGCATATTAAGGCTCATTAATTCATTTTCTGTTACCTCAATTGTGAGGTATTGTAGTAGGTCACTGTTTTCTTCAAGAAGTTTAAAAACTCTCATACTATTAAAATCTCCGGTAGTAAAATTTACCGATACTGAAACTTTTTTCCCCATATCGTGCCATTGTCTTAATTGATGCAGAGATTTTTTTAACATGATATAGTCGATATCATTAATGATATTGTTTTTAGTTGCAATACCTAAAAACAAACTTGGAGGTATAACTTTAGAATTACTTTGCATTCTTACAAGTGCTTCAAAACTGAGTATGGCTTTTGTTCTTGAATCTACTTTTGCTTGATAGTATGGAATGAAGCTTTCATTTTGAACAGATTTTTCTAATTCTTCAAGAACAAAATGTTGTTGTGCTATATTGTCTCCCATATCAGAGTTATAAAATAAAGCAGTTTCATTTTTCATATTTTTTGCTATTTGTAAAGCAGTATTCGCATCTGTTATCATATTTTGAGTACTATTTGCATCTTTGGGAAACTTTGAGATACCTATGGAAAAATTTATTTTCACCTGTATCCCAGAAACAGTAAATGGCTTCATAAATGTTAATTTTATACTTTGAAGTGCCTGAGTAATGTCATAAGAAGAGTCAAGCAATAAAACAAATTCATCTGCACTGTAGCGATATAACAAATCTTCAGAGAATAACCTTTTTAAAATTTCTGAACTTTTTTGTAAAATTAAATCACCATGTATATGTCCGTATGTATTATTAAACATTTTAAAATTGTCTATATCTAAAAAGAGAAGTGAAAATTTTTCTTTTTTTGCTATGAGCGTGTCTACATTTTCAAATAAAGATTTTTTATTGAGCAGGTTTGTGAGTTGATCGTGTGTTTCAAGGTGTTTAGCGTATTTATTACTTAAATCAAGTTTTTCTTTGGCTAGAATTTTATCTGTTACATCATAAACGATACCAATCATTTTGATTGGTTTGTTATTTTTGTCTTTTACAAGAAAAGCTTTTTCATGTACCCATACGACTTTACCATTTTTAAGTTTAATTTTGTGCTCGAGATTGTAGAAGTCTTTTTTCCCGCTTAAAACATCTTCAATCTCTTTAAAGACAATCGCCTTCGTTTCATCATCAATTACATTTAAAAATTTTTCAAAGGAGGGTTTATAATCATCAGCATCTTCACCGTATATTTCGATTTTTTGCCGGCTCCACAGGACATCATTTGTTTTTATGTCCCATTCCCAGTATCCGACATGTGCAACATCCATCGCTATTTCAAAAAGTTTTTTAAATTCGTTTTTATTTATATCTTGTATAGGCATGTGCAAATTATAACATATTTTTATTTATTACCATTCTTCCTCTTCTTCATTGATGTCAGAATCATCATATGGGTCCATATGAGTGAGTATATGGACTTTTTTATCTGGAAAAAGTCCTTTTATTTTTGCTTCAATCCTGTCTGATATGAGATGGGCATCGTAGAGTGATATGCTCACATTAAAGACAAGATGGTAAGAGATAAAGATATGCGAACCTGCTTCACGTGTCTGCAGGTAATGGTAGGCTGTAATCTCTTTTTCATTTTTGAGAATTTCTTCTATTTTTTCGATATCTTCTTTTGGCAGGGCAACATCAAGAAGCATCAAAACTCCTTCTTTTACTATAGGTATGGCAGAGTAAATCATATAAAATGCAATGGCAATACCTAAAACAGGATCTATAAGATACTCTCCTGTGTACTGGATGGCTACAAGTGCAAAAAGAACAGCACCGTTTGAAAATATGTCTGTTTTGTAGTGCAGCGCATCGGCTTTTATAACCATATTTCCTGTTTTTTTTGCCACATATGATAAAAAGAGGACTAAAAAACCTGTGATGACAAAAGATGCCACCATTACAGTGATACTCTCATTCATGTGCTGCATTGCTTTAGGATGCACTATTTTAGAAATTGCTTCATATAGAATAAAAAGTGCCGAGAGCGAAATTATTGTTCCTTCCATGACAGCCGCAAGCGGTTCAAGTTTTGCCCGTCCAAAGTGAAATTTGTCATCCGGGTGTTTTTCTGCATTGTGAAGCGCAAAATAGTTAAAGAGTGAAACCGTTAAATCGAGGAGAGAATCAATGGCAGATGCCAAAACGGCGATAGATCCGCTTAATATTCCGACAGTGAGTTTAAGCAGTATCAATACAGTAGCCACACTGCTTGAAACAACGGTCGCTTTCTTTTCTAATCGCATAAAAATCCTTAATTATTATTTAGATATAATTGTACTTAAACTTAACTATAAAAAGCATAAAATGAACTTAGAAGAATTAAGACAAGAGAGACAAAAATGGATGCAGTGGAAAAACATAGCACCCCTGAGAAAAGCGATTGAGAGCCTTGCGGCAGTTACATGCAATGCTACGTTTGGGGATGTGGTAAAAATCAGCGGTGTCTGTGATGAAAAAAAAGTGTATGAAACGGCAAAAATGCTGATGCCATGGCGCAAAGGACCCTTTCAAATCGGTGAAACATTTATAGACAGTGAGTGGAAAAGTAATATAAAATACAATCTGCTCAGACCCTATTTTGATTTAAAAAACAAAAGAGTTGCCGATATAGGCTGTAACAACGGGTACTATATGTTTCGGATGCAAGAAGACGAACCAAAACTTTTAGTCGGTTTTGATCCTTCACCGCTCTATAAAACACAGTTTGATTTCATCAATCATTTTGTAAAAAGTGACATAGTGTATGAACTTTTGGGTGTTGAACATCTGCCGATATATGACGAAAAATTTGATATGATTTTTTGTTTGGGTGTTTTGTACCACAGAAGTGATCCTGTTGCCATGCTAAAATCACTCTATAAGGGATTGGACAAAAAAGGCGAAGTGATTTTAGATACATTTTATATAGATGGCGATGAGGAGATGGCACTCTGTCCTGAGTTTTCTTACTCCAAAATACCCAACATCTATTTTGTACCGACGATAAAAGCATTGAAAAACTGGTGTCTGCGTGCCGGATTTGATGGATTTAAAGTATTACGTACTTCTGTTACAGATGCTGATGAACAGCGTAAAACAGAGTGGATAGAGGGGCAGTCACTGGAAGACTTCCTTGATCCGGATGATAACACAAAAACAGTAGAAGGCTATCCTGCGCCGCAAAGAGTCTATGTAAAACTGATAAAGGATAAAAAATAATGAAAAATGAACAACTTGATGATGAATTAGAACTTGAAGAGTATAGAAATACAGAAAATGAAGTGATGATTCAAACACATGAAAAGGTCAACCAAAATCTTTGTGGTGAAGTGATAAAGATGGAAGAGGGATATGTGGAATTGAGCCTTGAGACTATTCCTGATATGCTTGCTGATGAGGTCGGATTGATTCACGGCGGTTTTATTTTTGGTGCTGCTGATTATGCAGCTATGCTTGCAGTAAACGAACGAAATGTTGTTTTGGTAGCAAGTGACTGCCAGTTTCTCTCTCCTGTAAAACTGCATGATGTTGTTGATGTTGTTGCAAAAGTAAGACATAAAGAAGGGCGTAAAAGAAATGTACATGTACAGGCTTTTGTTCTGGATATAAAAGTTTTTGAAGGAGAATTTAAAACTGTTATAACAGACAAGCATGTTTTAAAACTCAAACTGCTGGATGAGGAAGAGCAAAAGAGCGGAACACCAGAGTAAAAAGGTTCAGCCCACCTCTTACTCTTTGTTTGCTGTGAGTAAAAATATTCCAAAATCTTTATGGGGTTTTTTGATTGTATTTATGTTTTGTATTTTTACATCTGTAAATCCGTGTTTTTGGACGATGTCGCGCAGTGTTTGGGCATCGAATCCAAAATGGTGCACACCTGTATTGTCCGAGTGAAAGGTTCCGTCTTCCCTTTCCAAATCGGCAATGGCAATAAAACCGCCTTTTTTAATGTTTTTATAAATTGTTGCAAAAAAAGCATCCAAATCTTTTACATGATGCAGTGTCATTGAGCTGATAAGTCCGTCAAACTGCTGTTTGAGCGGTTCTTTGACAATATCTTGATGATAGGCTTTTATTGCCAGTTGCGGTGTGTTTTTTTCCTGAAGTTTTTCGAGCATTTTTGCCGAGGTGTCTACACCGTAAACCTGTTTTACTTTGGGAGCAATGCTAAATCCAAGCAGTCCTGTTCCCACGCCAAAGTCAAGTATCTCCATATGCTCACTCAGCGGTATCTCTTTTTCTATAGCATCAGCAATTGTTTTTGCGCCCTTCACACGTATGTCACCGCTGTCCCAGTTTTGTGCTTTTTCTTTAAAATGATCTTGCATTATTTTCCTTTAGAGTTGGTTGATCCAGTAGTCTGCATACTGCTGTTCCTGTTTGATCGAAGTATTGTCCCCGTGTCCCGGGTAGACAGTTTTGTCATAAGGAATCTGTTTGAATTTTTCTAAAGATTTTTTCATATCTTCAGGGCTGGAGTAAGGAAAATCCGTTCTGCCGATACTTCTTTGAAAAATAAAATCACCGCTGAACATTGCATGCCCGATTTCAATAGTGGAGCACCCCGGACAGTGTCCCGGAAAATGGGTAAATTTTACTTTTGTACCGTCAAAATCAAGCTCTTCGTCACCCTCAATGGCTACATCAGGAGTAGATGGCGGCAGATCCGGCATCCAGGTATTGTCTTGAAGCAGAGGAATGTCACCTTTTGGTGTGTAGAGTTTGACCCCCAGTTTCTCCTGAAGCTCTGCATTGCTCCACACATGGTCAAAATGGCCGTGTGTATTTAATATGGCTACAGGATTTGTGACATTGTTCAAAACCCATCCAGTGGCACCGACACCCGGGTCAATTATAAAATCTTTGCCATCAACTGTAGCAATATAACAATTTGTCTGATACGGTCCCATAGGCTGTTTTTTTATCTGCATTATAATCTCTTTTTTAGTGTTATTATAGCATCATATCGGTATGAATTTTTATAAAGAATTAGAGTTAATTTTACAGACAAAATCACCCAAAGAAAAAATCAGAAGATTTAATGATTTTTATGCGCATTACAAAGCAGGGAACGCCGTTTTTGAAACAGAGTACAAAGCAAAAGAGTTTTCAGAACCCTCATACAGTGTTATATGTAAGACAGTACCGCCTCAGGATGTTCCAAAAAGAACAAACCTCACAACAAAAGAGGGACAGGTGAATTTGCTGCATGCCATAGCACATATAGAATATTCTGCTATAGATCTGGCACTGGACGGGGCATACCGTTTTACAAATATGCCAAAAAAATATTATGATGACTGGCTGGAAGTTGCAGATGATGAGATACGCCATTTTTTACTGCTTGAAGAACTGTTGCATGAACTTGGGAGCAAGTATGGCGATGTGGAGGTGCATAATGCTCTTTTTGAAGCAAGTCAGCGAACACAGACTTTATTGGAGCGTATGGCAGTAGTTCCCCGTTATCTCGAAGCCAACGGCTTGGATGCTACACCGATGATACTGCAAAAAATCCAGAGAATGCCAAAAAATACTATGCTTGAAAAAATTACACATGCTTTACATGTAATCCTTGATGAAGAGGTTTCTCATGTGAAAAAGGGCGATGTCTGGTTTGAGTATGCCTGTGAAAAAGAGGGTGTAAACAAAGATGTCTATTTTGAAATTATAGACAAATATTATCCGCAAGGATTTTTGCGTCCTAAAAATTTAAATCTTGAGGCAAGAAAAGCAGCAGGCTTTACATGTAATGAACTTAATATTATGGCAAAAAAAGAGGTGTGCTGATTTTTTGATATGAATTATATGTTATAATTCAAAAATGATAATAAGAAAGATTCTCAGAAAATACTTTGCCGCTCTTTTTGTGCTTGCGACACTTATGGCGGTTTTTCATCACCACAGTGACCTGGAAGTACATGAAGATTGTCAGATATGCAGTATCTCCTCCAATATCTTTGATGGTGATATTCAAAGAGAACCGGTCTATCTTCCTACACTTGGGCAGACACTCTGTTTTGTGCCTGTTTCTACTCTTTTTATATATATAAACGAAATTTACACTCCTCGTAATCCCAGAGCTCCCCCAAGTTATTCTTAATTTTCAAAAACAACTGTTTCAAATTTTTTTAATTATTAATAAGGATACTTATGCAAAAAAAACTCTTCAAAAAATTACAAATACTATCGCTGGCAGCATCAGCTGCTATAACGCCTTTATGGGCATGCAACTCTTCGCATGTCTTGGGAATGGGTGGCTCGAGCGCCGCGTATACACTTTCTGCAAATACAATGCAAAAAGGAAACTACTACATTGGCGTAAATGCTGAGCGTGTCCAGAACAACACACTCTCTGATCAAACCATAATATCAGCGATGCAAAACGGTTCAAGTCATTTGCACAATATTGATGCAATAGATTCCTATTCTCTCTCACTCTCTTACGGGCTCACAGACAGATTGACACTCAGTATGCAACTTCCCTATGTTTCGCGTATAAATATTCGTGCAGGTGAAGCAGATAATGGTTTATATGCAGTACATCCGCATGGAAATGCTCAGGGTATAGGTGATATTTCTACAATTTTACAGTATAAAGTGTATGACAAAGAGTTCAAAGTTGCTCTTTTAGCCGGAATAAAAGCACCAACAGGCAAAACTGATATAGCAGATGCAGGAGAAGTTCTTGAAGCGGATTTGCAGGCAGGAAGCGGCTCATGGGACTTTTTTGCCGGAGTTGCTCTGACAAAAGATTTTGACACTTTCTCTTTGCATGCAAACATACTGTACAAAAAAAATACAAAGGGTGTTGATGAGAGTCAATTGGGGGATATTTTTACCTACAATGCAGCATTTTCATACAAACTTTTTGCGCACCAGCATAATCAGAAGTTTTGCAGAGCAGATGAAAAAGAAGATTTTGGCTATTTTGTATCGCTTTTTGCTGAAATCAACGGAGAAAAAGCGTATAAAGATGATTTTGGCGGTGAAACCGCTTACAACACAGGACATCATGTTGTTTTTGCGACTGTAGGAACACAGGTCGCCATGCACAGCGGTTACTCGTTTTTTATAACATTTTCAAAACCGTTTTATCAGAATTTTAACGGAATACAAAATGATATAAACTACAAATCAAGTATAGGGTTTGGAAAAAGCTTTTAAAGCTTCTTCTAAACTTTTGTGTAAGAGTGCATATCATTGTAGCTATCTCTTACATGTAAAAACTCATCAAGATGTTCAAAGAAAATATCGACAAGTTCGGGGTCAAAATGTTTTCCTCTTTCTTCTTGTATTAATTTGAAAATTCTTTCATCATCCCATGCTTTTTTATAGCAACGTTCACTGCCAAGAGCATCAAAAACATCCGCAAGCGCAGTAATACGTCCGTAAATATGAATATTTTTTCCACGTAAACCTCTTGGATAGCCGCTGCCGTCATATTTTTCATGATGCTCATACGCAATGACTGCGGCAGTTTTCAAAAGCTCTCTTTGTGAGTTTTTAAAGAGCTGATAGCCTATTTCTGCATGGGTTTTCATCACTTTCCATTCTTCTTGTGTCAGCTTGCCTTTTTTGTTCAAGATATGATCAGGAATGGCAACTTTGCCTATATCATGCATCGGAGAAGCAATAG
Source organism: Sulfurimonas sp. ST-27 (assembly GCF_048081595.1). Taxonomy (GTDB): domain Bacteria; phylum Campylobacterota; class Campylobacteria; order Campylobacterales; family Sulfurimonadaceae; genus Sulfurimonas; species Sulfurimonas hydrogeniphila. The sequence continues at coordinate 1,476,591 of NZ_CP182226.1, read as the reverse complement.
TGAGATATTTTGTCTCTTTTTCCCCCAAGCCGTAATGTTTTGCCAAGATCTGAGAATATAAGGCTACCCGTTTGACGTGGAAACCTGTTTCCTGACTTCGTGTTTCACCAATTTCACCCATTTTGAGAATAATATCTTCTTGCGTCTCTTCTATCTCTTTGTGGAGTTGTAAAATCTGTGTGATGTCATTTCTGATGGCAATAAACTCTTCAATTTCTCCTCTTTCATTTAAGATAGGGCTGATGGTCACTTCGACTATGTAAGAACTTCCGTCTTTTTTTCTGTTTTTTATAACGCCGGACCAGGCTCTTTTTTCTAAAACAGTGTGCCACATATCCCGGAACAGTGATTTTGGCATATCTTTGTGACGGACAATATTGTGCGGTTTTCCTAAAAGTTCTTCTTTTGTATAGCCTGAAATTATGCAGAATTTATCATTTACATAGGTGATTCTTCCGCTTCTGTCGGTTTTGGAAACAATGCTGCTTCTGTCAACAGCATTTTTGTATTCACTTAACAGTTTTAAGTTTCTCAAAATACTGTTTTTAATTTTGACTCCAAGCAAAAGCATAATCAAAGTGATGAGGACCAGTAGAAAAATATTTATAATCAGTTCTATTTTGAGTCTTGAGGCATATTTGTTTATTAAACTGTTAATATTGGCAAATTCCAGTTTTTCCAGTCTGTTAAATGCTTCTATAATAGCTGTAGCTTTATCAAACCATTCGTTTGGATCCTGTGTGACAGAAATATTTTGATGTTTTGTATACTTTTTAAATACATTTTGCAGCCATTGATAATTTTTCCCCTGAGCAATTGTATGAAACTCTTTCATCATCTCATCAGAAGCATATGTTAAAAAGTTTTGCTGTGCCAGATCATATTCGCCTTTTGCATGCATAGCTGTAAATACAAGTTGGTAGTTTTGTTTTTTCTGGGCAAACAATCCGCTGAGGGAACCTCGCATCTTGCCGGCGGCTTCTTTCATAAAAAGCAGGTTTGTGTAGGCATGAAACATCTGTTCAATCTCTTTTTCTTTGATTGTTTTGGTGATCATGAGATGATTTTGCAACAGATGGTATATGATTTTTGTATACTCGTTAAAAGCATCTATAGTGCTAAGAGAGAGTAATTGGACTTTTTTTCGGAGTTTTGCAAGTGTCTTTTTGTCGGGAGAATAATCTTCATGCAAAAAGATGATTTTAGCATATATACTGTCTGTATTTTGTTGCTGTTTGCGCAGTAGTGATTGAAATTTTGTTCCATGGGAGCCAAGATACCCGCTGCTGTAGCCTCTCTCTTTTTGAAGAGAGTTTATCAAAAGAGAAATATTTTGTATATGCAAAGCGTCTTTTTTAAGATGAGAAAGGCCTTGAAGATTGTTATAGCTGTGTATCATTAAGAGTACAAATCCAAAAAATATAATGATTAAAGGCAGGGATACCAATAATTTAAGTTTGGATATTATTGTTGTTGAATTTATTATAAAACCTTTAAAAATAAAATTAGATCTTAATTTTACAATAAATTTGTTACAAAAACGTTAAAATCACTTTTCTTAAAAAAACATTTGTTACAAATTTTAGATATAATATTTTTTGTTAATAAGTTGTAAAGGTTTAGTATATATTATGAGTAAATATTCGCAGATAACTGACTATTTGGTTCTTTTTTTAGAAAATGAAGTGAAAAAGACAGGTATAAAAAAAGCAGTGGTTGGTTTGAGTGGCGGACTGGATTCTGCTGTGGTTGCTGTTTTGGCGAAAAAAGCATTTGGAGATGACCTGTTATGTGTTAAAATGCCATCACAATATTCATCACAAAACTCACTTGATGATGCGGATGAATTGTGTCGCGATTTCAATATGCGTTGTGTTGTCTGTAGTATTGCTCCAATGTTGCAGGCGTATGAAGAGATGCACCCTGATATGGATAATCTTAGAAAAGGAAACTTTTCATCACGCATGCGAATGGCAACATTGTTTGATATTTCGGCAAAAGAGAATGCTTTGGTACTTGGTACAAGCAATAAAAGTGAATTAATGCTCGGGTATGGCACACTTTACGGCGACTTGGCGTCGGCAGTGAATCCCATAGGAGATTTGTACAAAAGCGAAGTTTTTGAATTAGCCGAGTACTTACATGTAAGTAAAAGTATCATTGAAAAGCCGCCTTCGGCTGATTTGTGGAGCGGTCAAAGTGATGAGGCTGATTTGGGCTATACATATGCCCAACTTGACGCAGCAATGAAACTCTATGTGGATGAGAGACTTTCGCGTGAAGAAGTCATACAAAAGGGTGTTGACGAACGGATGTTGGATATGATTATAAAAAGAATTTTTAGAAATCATTTCAAAAGAAAGATGCCTGTGATTGCAAAGTTGACTTCAAGAACATTGAATCATGACTTTAATTATCCGCGTGATATTACATTATAAAACCTAGGAGTAAAAAATGAAAAATGAAAAACTGAGTATCCCTTTTAGTAAGTATGAAAGTTCCCGCGAGGCACACTCTAATGTGAGTGATGTACTCGACGGAGAAGATTTGTATCAGGTACCAAAACTTGAAGAAGAGTTTCGTGAGTATGTCGGATCAGAGTATGCGCTTGCTACATCGCACGGCACATCGGCACTGCACCTTGCCATGCTTGCACTTGACCTAAAACGCGGGGACAAAGTAATCTGCAGTGTAAATGCGCATCCGAGTGTACCTGAGGTTGTCCGCCATTTTGATGCTGAGCCTGTTTTTATTGATATAGCCGAAGACTCTTATAATATTGATCTCAATAAGTTAGAAAATTATTTGGAAGAAAACAAATCCAAAAAGCTCAAAGCGGTTATTATAACGCATATTGGCGGTATGACTGTAGATTTGGACAGAGTCTATTCGATGGCTTCCATATATAATGTCAAAATTGTTGAAGATGCAAGCGATGCTCTTGGTGCTACATACAAGGGAGTGAAAATAGGTGCAACAGGTGCAGATATAGTCTGTTTTAACTTTTCTCCGCATTTAAAGAAAAATATCTGTAACGGCGGGATGCTTGTGACCAATGATGAAGATATTATGCAAAGAGCAAGGTTGCTGGCAAATCATGCAATGGTACGCAATGAAAATGCTTTGGAGTATATTTATGATGTTGTAGATATTGGGAATGATTATGCACTGAGCCATTTAAATGCAGCCTATATCAGAGCGCAGGTAAAAGAACAGGATGAAAACATCGCAAGACAAAAAGAGATTGCCAAAATGTACAGTGAAGGACTTGAAGGGGTAGATCACATTATTACTCCGGATATGGATAATGAAGAGAATCCTTTTTCTCTTTATATAGTAAAAATAGATAAAAACCGCGATTCTTTTGCTGTAGCACTCAAAGAAGAGGGAATCGGGGCAGGATTGCATTATATTCCGCTTCATCTTTTATCGTATTATAAAAGCAAATATGCCCTGCGTGTTAATGATTTTCCAAGAGCACTGCGTTCATTCCAACAGGTACTTTCTTTACCGATTTATGCAAGTATGACTGATGAAGATGTACAAACAGTTATAAGTAAAATCAAAAAAATAGCAAAAACGAGAGTGTAATTGAAAAAAACGCTCGTTTTCTGGGTTGAAGAGTATTTCTACAACCCAACTCCTTTGCAAAAACTTCTCTCCTATCTACTGCTTCCGCTGAGTTGGCTCTATTGTATTATTATGTATGTTCGATACAAATTACAGAGACCGGAGGATTTTGCTATGGAAATTGTCAGCGTTGGTAATCTGACTGTCGGCGGCAGTGGCAAAACTCCATTGGTAACAGCACTGGCAAAAGAGCACAAAAAACCTGCGATTATACTTCGTGGCTATGGACGAGCATCCAAAGGCTTGATTGTTGTCAAAAACGGCAATGAAATTTTATGTGATGTCAAAAGCAGCGGGGATGAAGCGATGATATATGCCAAAAAACTTCCAAATGCTACAGTCATAGTCAGTGAAGAGAGAAAAAGAGCCATACAAAAAGCAAAAGAGCTGGGTTGTGAGATAGTTTTTTTGGATGATGCCTACTCCAAACATGATATCAAAAAGCAAGATATACTCATAGATGTAAAATCAAAGAACAGTTTTTGTCTGCCTGCAGGTCCTTTTAGAGAGCGTCTGTGGCCGGGGAAAGAGGCTTTACATGTAGAAGAGGAGAAAGATTTTTTTCGTAAGGTAAAACTTGTGAACCCGACACAAAAAATGAGTCTTGTGACCGCTATAGCAAGGCCGCAACGACTTGATAAATATCTTCCTGCTGTTATTGCAAAGCATTATTTTGAAGACCATCACAGTTTTACAAAAGAAGAACTTGAAACAATTTTACAAAATGATGCAGCGACTTCTCTTTTGGTAACATTTAAAGATTATGTAAAAATTGAGCATTTCGGACTGCCCCTTTCACTTCTGGATCTGGAAGTAAAAGTAAAAGAAGGTGTCTTTAGTGCGTTTGTTTAGAAATGATTCTTTGTTTGAAGTATCGCAGTAGATACTCTGTCGTAAAAGCAAGTGCAAAGGTCACTATAAGATAGTATGCAATCTCAGGCATGGTTTTATAGGTAGAATAGAGAGTAATCCCCGCAACGCCAAACATGGAAAAAATTGCCAAAACAACAAGATATTTTTTTGCGCCACTCTCCTGCAGAAGATTCAAATGCGCAATATGTGTACTTCCCTGAACGATGAGCATGACTATAGCGGCAACAGTTGTGATTTGCGCCAGGTTGAAAAAGAGTATCATCGGTATAATCAGCAACGCGCTGATAATGAGTCCTTCAAAAGAGCGGTAGATGTTATATTCGTATATTTCAGGAAGATTTCCCTCTTTTGCCATTGTGTATCCTATGTCAGTTACGGCATAAAGTGTTGCATTGATAGCCGAGGCTGTTGCCAGGAGTGCTGTGGCGGCCATGATTTTAAATCCCCATTCACCAAAGATGGGCTTTGCCGCTTCAGCCAGAGCATAGTCTTTTGTCTGAATAATTTTATCAAGCGGCAGGTTTCCTAAAACAGCGATACTTGTAAGTATGTATAAAGCTGCCACAATGAGCAGGGCGACAAACATAGAACGCATCATGGTCACTTTCGGATTCTCCATATCCTCGACTGAGTTTGTAATCACACTAAAACCCTGGTAGGCAAAAAACGTAATTCCGATGGCAAAGACCATACCGCTTACAGGAGGCATGTCCGCTACACTTAAAAGCTGAGGCTGTATCGTAAAAAGTGCCGCAAAAGCAAAGGTAACAAGGACTCCGAGTTTGATAATGACAATGATGTTTTCCGCCTTCGCAACAAAAACGGCACCGATAAGATTGATAAGGGTAAAAAAGGCGATAATACCTATGGCAAATATATTGACCCAGGCTGTATCTCCGTGGAGCATAAAAGTTGCGCTGTAGGTTCCAAATGATTTGGCAACGGCTGCAATGGCAATGAGTTGGGAAAAATAGAACATGACACCCATAGAACCGGAGAAAATGTTTTCTCCAAAACCCTGGACCAGATACTCGACTATCCCGCCGCGTGACTGGTAGCGTACTGCCAGCTTTGCCAGAGAGTAGCCGCTTAAAAGAGCTATAATCCCACCGAAAACAAAAGAGATCCAGACAATATTTCCAGCCATGGCCCCTGCCTGACCGATGACTATGAAAATTCCGGCACCGACCATGGAGCCTATACCTAAAAAGACGGCACTCCAGAGACCAAATGCTTTTGTCTTGTGCATTTTATCGGTTCATTTTTTTAAAAATCGACCCTGTGACAAGCAGGGCAAATCCGTCAAAAAAGAGACTGAAACCGACAAGCAAACCTATAAGGTAGGTGGAGGTAAAAGGCCATCCTGCTATAAATAAAATACCGATTAACATGGAAAAAAGGGCATTAATCATCCACCAGATCCAGCCGTTTGCAGGACGCATATTCATCGCAAGAGAGAAACTGGCAAAAGAATCCATAAAAAAGTATATAGCCAGAAGCAGACCGACTGTGCCAATTCCTGTCATTGGATAAAAAATCATTAAAGCACCAATCCCGATAAGCACAAAGCTTTTAAGCCAGCCCAGAACATCACTTTTGTCACTTATATAGGTAAAATACCCGGCCATAAAACCACCAAACATCATCAGCCATGCCACAAAGGTGACTGTTGCCAGGGTCATAAATACAGGGTATATAATACCCACTATTCCGAGAATAATAAAAATTACACCTGTAATTTTTGAATACTTACTAAATTTGTCAAACAGATTCTCATCTATAGGATACTTCCACATTTTTCTTCCTTTTCGAATATTTTGGAAAGATTGTAACATAGTTTTATCACAAGAAGAGTTACTTAAGTAGCATTAATAGAAGATTGGATAGAATAGCAAAATTATTTTGCATATAAGGATAGAAATATTGCAGGCAAAAGTTGAAACAGTAAAAACACTCCTTGATGCACTTCCGTTTATTCGCGAGTTTAGAAAAGAGATTGTCGTTATAAAATATGGCGGTTCGGCACAAACATCTCCCGAATTAAAAGAGAAGTTTGCAGAAGATATTTTGCTTATGTATTTGGTAGGTATCAAACCTGTAATTGTTCATGGCGGTGGAAAAAAAATTACCGATATGCTCGAAGCGCTTAAAATTGATACGCAGTTTATAGACGGACAGCGTGTCACGACAAAAGAGACAATGCGGATTGTAGAGATGATACTCAGTGGTGAGATTAACAAAGAGATAGTCTCTTTGCTGAACTCTCATGATGCAAAAGCAATAGGTATCAGCGGTAAGGATGCACACTTTATCCGTGCAAGGGCGAAAGATTTTTCCAAGTGGGGATTGACTGGGAATATTACAAATGTCAAAGCAGATGTTGTTTTAAATCTGATAAAAGAAGGCTTTATTCCTGTGATAGCCCCTATTGCCGCAGGTGAAGAGATGGGACATCCCGGATATAATATTAATGCTGATCTGTGTGCATCATATGTTGCAAAAGCCATAGGTGCAAACAAAATAATATTTTTGACAGATACGCCGGGGGTCTTGAACAAAGAGAAAAAACTTCTTGCAACCTTGACGAAAGATGAAGTAAAAGTGCTCAAAGAAAACGAAACGATTCACGGTGGGATGGTACCAAAAGTTGATGCCTGTCTTGAAGCGATAGACGGTGGTGTGCATAAAGCACATATAATTGACGGGCGACTTGAGCACTCCATGCTTTTAGAGTTGTTTACATCAGAGGGTGTAGGTACCCAAATAGTAAAATAAAAAGGATTAGGTATGAGTTACAGCGCGTTATTTGAAGATGAAGATGATATTTTTGGAGGTTCTCCGAGATCAAAGTTTATGGATGTTGTTTTTAATGCGAACAATGATATAGTAAGACAGGAACTTGAAAAGTTTGTCGAAAAAGTTGCTGCAATGGAGTTAATGCTCCAAGAAGAGGTCGGTGATGATATTGATACGGCAGTTGCCCGATATAAAGCAAGTCATCTGGATGAGGTTGCAACCAAAACGAAAAGTATTTACATAGAGCTTATGGGTGATATTCTTTCTCAAAGCGAATAAGAGTTGCAAAGTATTTTACAGTTTTTCTTGACAGCATTGTTTCTTTGTAGCACTGCTGTTTTTGCAAGTGACTTACGGGATGTGCAGGAAATTTCATTGAAAAAGGATGAGCCAAAGAAAATTCTTGTAAAATACGATAACAAAACAAGACTTTTTACATTTAGATGGACTTTGTACACTAATGAAGGTTTGGTGGTTTTGCGTTCTTATGATAAGCATGTAGCGCAAAATATACTGTACTTGAATCATAAAAATCAAAGTTTTCGGGTTACACTAAAAACTCCAGGAGCAGATTTTTACAATATACCCTATATACTGGTTAAATTTAAAGAGTTTGATGTAAAAAAAAATATTGCAAAATTTGAGCTTTATCTCTCTGATGATAAAGAGCAAATACGATTAGAAACAGCAAAAAAATAAACAAAAGACGAGATAAATGCAAAGAGTAGAAGCACAAATAAAAAGATTGATACAAGAGTGTGATTATGATGAAGTGACCCGTCTGTTTTCCATGCTGCAGGGCGGAAAAAGACTTCGGGCAAAGCTTATTCTTAAAATTGCTCCAAAACATAAGGACGCTCCTCTTTTAGCCGCCATAGTGGAACTGATTCATGCTGCCTCACTTTTACATGATGATGTTATTGATGATGCGATGACAAGACGCGGAGCAGCATCGGTAAATGCAACAGACGGAAGCAAAACAGCTGTCATGCTTGGAGATATTTTATACTCAAAAGCATTTACGGAACTTGTTGCCTTTGACAAAGCGGTAGCACAGACAATTGCTTCATCGGTTACAGCACTCTCCAAGGGCGAAATGATGGATGTCAGAATGGCAGAAAGTTTTAACAGTGATGAAGAGCGTTACCTTGATATGCTCTATCTCAAAACTGCTACACTCATTGAAGCAGCTGCAAAAGCGAGTGCTCTGCTAGCAGGAAAAGATGCAGAAAAATATGCTCTTTACGGACGTAACTTAGGACTATCATTTCAAATTATAGATGATATTCTTGATATTACAGCAGACGAAGCAACGCTTGGAAAACCTGCGATGAATGATTATGTAGAGGGGAAATGTACTTTGCCGTATATTTATCTTTATAATGCACTTGAAGCAAAAGATCAGGAAAAGCTTCTATCTCTGCATGCGAAAAAACCTACGGAAGAAGAACTCTTATGGATGAAAAAGAAAATGCAAGAACATAAAACGATAGAAAAATCTTTTGAACTGGCACAGAAACTCTCAAACGAGGCGAAGATTGCTTTGCACGAAGATAAAGATTTAGTTGCCATTTTAGATACAATGATACAAAGAAGTTATTGATGCATTATTTAATTGTAAGTCTCTCCCATAAAAACAGTGATTTGGAACTGAGAGAAAAATTCACCTATACGGATGAAGAGAAAGAGGCATGTCTGCAAAGACTGCTCAAATCGCCTAATATCAGTGAAGCTGTCATGCTGGCTACATGTAACCGTATGGAGTTGTATGTATGCTGCAGTGACATTGAAGAAGCAACAGAACATATGATGAAGTTACTGGCATTTAAAGGTGGTTTGTCAGAAGAGGTTTTACGAAAAACTGCTGAGATAGTTGATGACAGCAGTGCTATTCATCATCTTTTTGCGGTTGCAAGTTCTATAGACTCTATGGTGGTCGGTGAGACACAGATTGCCGGACAGTTAAAAGATGCTTTTAGATTCTCTCATGAACGCGGTTATTCGGATAAGAAAATGTCACGAGCACTCTCTCATGCGTTTAAATGTGCTGCAAAGGTAAGAAATCTCACTGATATATCCTCAAAACCGGTTTCTGTGGCTTCTGTAGCAATAAAACAGATTAAAGAAAAGGTTCAAAATTTACGTGAAAAAAAAGCACTTGTGATTGGTGTAGGTGAAATGAGTGAAATCTGCGCAAAACACCTTGTCTCGGACGGGGTGGAAACTTTTATTGCAAACAGAACAAAGCAAAAAGCCCAGACTTTGGCACAAGAGTGTAATGCGGAAGTATATGAATTTGGAGACCTGGACAAAGCGGTTAACGAATTTGACATTATATTTACTGCTACAGGTTCTTCTTATCCTATAATTACCAACGAACTTATAGAAGATGTAGATTTTGAAAGATTCTGGTTTGACCTGGCTGTCCCAAGAGATATTGATATAAAAAACAGAAAAAATATTTTTCTTTTTGTTGTGGATGATATAAAAGATATTGTAGATGCAAACAAAGCACAAAGAGAACAGTATGTAAGACAGGCACACGGAATTGTAGGACGAAGTGTTGTGGAATTTTATGAGTGGCTTGATACACTCAATGTGGAACCTATCATAAAAGAGATTTATAAAAAAGCCGAAAAAGCCGCACAGGAAGAGACAAAACGTGCGATTAAAAAAGGTTTTCTGCCTCAGGAATATGAAAAGCAAGCACAAAAAATGGCGCATCAGGCAATCAAAAGATTTTTGCATGATATGACCAAAAAGATGCGTGCAGCCTCGCATGAAGCCAAAAGTGATTCTGTCACCGGAGCAATGCAGTATATTCTTAATGATGAACATGACAATATTCCAGACCAATACAAACACCATTTAAAAAAGGATTAAAATTTGAGAAGAAGTAAAGCTTTTATACCGACAACCAAAGAGGCACCATCAGATGCTACACTTCCGAGTCATATATTTTTATCTCGTGCAGGATTTATTACACAGGTTGCTGCAGGTTTGTATAATTATCTGCCATTAGCAAAAAGAGTGATTAAAAAAATAGAAAACATCATTAATGAAGAGATGACAAAAGTAGGTGCCCAGGAAGTGGAACTCTCTTTTGTAACACCCGCAGAGTTGTGGCAGGAGAGTGGAAGAATAGAAAAGTTCGGTAAAGAACTGCTTCGTTTTCACGATAGAAAAAACAATCTTTTCGTACTTGGACCTACGCATGAAGAGATGATGGTTGATGTTGTCCGGAACCGTGTGACATCTTATAAAAATCTGCCATTAAATCTGTATCAGATTAAGACAAAATTCCGTGATGAGGCCCGTCCTCGTTTCGGGCTTATGCGTGGACGTGAGTTTATTATGCAGGATGCCTACTCTTTTCATGCTACAGCAGAGGATTTAGACAGAGAATTTGATGCAATGGAAGCAGCCTACAAAAAGATACTTTCTCGTATGGGACTGGATTTCAGAGTGGTAGAAGCCGACAGTGGTGCCATTGGTGGAAGCGGTTCCAAAGAGCTTATGGTTTTGGCAGAGAGTGGTGAAGACACAATTGCTGTTTGTTCAAAGTGTGAATACGGTGCCAATATAGAAGCAGCTTCAAGAAGCAAACGCTCAAATATTCCTGAAGCTCCTGAAGCTTCTTTTAATAAGTTTAAAACACCAGAGATAAAAACAATAGATGAACTTGCAGAGTTTTTCAAAATTGACCCTTATTATACGGTTAAATGTGTTGCAAAAAAAGTTATATATGAAGATGCAAGTGAAATTGTTCTTTTCTTTGTACGCGGATGCGATAATCTTCAGGAAGTAAAAGCACTCAATGCAACAGAAGCCCTTGATATTGTGGATGTGACAGAAGAAGAACTCAAAGAGACAGGGCTGATTCCCGGTTTTATAGGGCCGCTTGATCAAGACAAGGCAAAACATGTCATTGACAGTGATTTAAAAGATGCCACAAATTTAATCTGTGGGGCAAATGAAGCAGATTATCACTTTATAGGGGTAGATTTGTCAGTGCTCAGTAATGCTGCTTATTTCGCAGATATAGCAGAAGTAAATGAGGGGGATATCTGCCCGTACTGTGACGGTGAACTCTCTTTTACAAAAGGTATAGAAGTAGGACATATTTTTAAACTCGGAACGACTTATTCTGAAGCTTTAAAAGCCGAGTTTTTAGATGAGAACGGAAAAGCACAGCCTTTTATTATGGGAACATACGGAATGGGTGTTTCACGCCTTGTAGCAGCAGTTGTAGAGCAGCATCATGATGAAAATGGCTGTATCTGGACAAAAGAGACAGCACCGTATATGGTAAATATTATGATAAGTAACATCAAAGATGAGGCGCAGGTGCAAGCAGGCGAACAACTTTATAAGCAGCTGCAGGATGTAAATGTAGAGGTAATGCTCGATGACAGAAAAGAGCGTTTTGGATTTAAAATGAAAGATGCGGAACTTATCGGATTCCCGTATACGGTTGTTATCGGTAAAGAGTTGCAAAATGGACATGTGCAGATTTTTGACAGAGCAACAAAAGAAAAAAGAGATATCAAGAGTGAAGAGATATTTGATAAAATTATGGAACTGATTTAAATGATTTATTTTTTACTCTACCTTTTTTTGGAAGTGCTTGTCTCTGTGCAGATTTCTTCTGCTATAGGAGGGCTTGCCACTTTTTTTGAGATTCTTGTTACTGCATTTATAGGGATATCAATTTTAGTGAATTTCAGAAAAAGTTTGATTGAAAATATGACGGCAGTCTCTTATAACTGTATTGATCTCGAGCAGTTTCAAAAATTAAATCTTTTTACCCTGATTGGTGCTATACTGCTGATTATTCCTGGATTTTTAACAGACATATTAGGTATACTCATGCAGTTTGGTGTTTTTACGAGTATGATTGTTAACCGTTATAATGTAAAATCAGGAAAATGTAATTCTTCTTTTGAGGAACAAAATAATATAACAAAGGATTCAGATGTCATTGATGTTGAAATTATTGAGCACGACTCTGCTCTTAAGTAGTTTTCTCTATGCAAGTAACGCAAGTGAAAATATAGAATATTTTTTAGAAGACAAGTTTAGTGAAAATCCAAGACTCAAATCAGTAGATGTAAAAGTGGAGGATGTTACACCACTCAAACAACTTCCAAAATGGAATGCCTATATTGTTAATGTGAAAGCTGTTTTGAAAAACAAGCCAAAGCAGGTAATTCGCCAAAAAATGATTTGGTTTTCAAACGGAAAGATGATTACAAAAGATTTGACAGATATAAGTACAGGAGAAAGTCTTGTCGACAAGGTTAAACCAACAGTAAAAGCCAGACATTATGCAAAAGAAAATTTGATTTACGGCAATGCCAATGCGAAACACAAAATAGTCATTTTTTCAGACCCACTGTGTCCTTTTTGTAGAGGATTTGTACCAGGGGCGATTAAAGATATGAAAAAAGAGCCCCAAAAATTTGCTGTATATTACTATCATTTTCCACTCGAAAGAATTCATCCCGCTTCCGTAACACTGGTCAAAGCAGCAATTGCCGCAGAACATCAAGGTGTAAAAGATGTTGTATTAAAACTTTATAATGTTTCAATCAATCCAAGAGAAAAAAATGTCAAAAAAATTCTTGAAGCATTTAATAAAGCAGAAGGGACAAATATTACACCTGAAGATATTCAGAATCCCAGTGTAATCAAGCAGTTTAACCACGACAGACTTGTAGCCACTGATCTTATGGTTGGTGGAACACCGACGGTTTATCTTGACGGTTCTGTAGATAATACAAAGAAAAAATACCTAAAAGTGAAGTAATGCAAAAATTAACAATAGCAACACGCGTTTCAGACTTGGCACTTTGGCAGGCATATCATATCAAGGAAAGAGTTGAAGCAAGTTTTCCTGAAATAGAAGTAGTGCTTAATAAAATAGTAAGTAACGGAGATAAGGTTTTGGATAAACCTTTGGCTCTCATCGGCGGAAAAGGGCATTTCACCAAAGAGCTTGAAGATGAGATGCTCTCAGGCAATGCCGAGCTTGCTGTACACAGTTTAAAAGATGTACCGACATATATTCCCGATGGTTTGGAACTTGCAGCTGTGACGCAACGTCAAGACCAAAGTGATGTTTTTTTGTCACATACTTACAAAACACTTGAAGATTTGCCGGAGGGAGCAGTGGTTGGGACAACAAGTCTGCGCCGTAGAATGCAACTTTTGCAAAAAAGACCTGATTTAAAAGTCAGAGATTTGAGAGGGAATGTCAATACACGTTTGAGAAAGTTACAAGAAGGGCAGTATGATGCGATAATTTTGGCATGGATAGGACTCAACAGACTTGATTTGCTCAAAGATATTCCCTATACCCAAAAACTTTCTCTTGATATGATGATACCGCCGATGGGGCAGGCTGCCTTGGGTATTGAAATTGTAACCGGCAATGAACAGGTACGGATAATTGCACAAAGTCTCAATGATGAAGATACCTTTACATGTACACAGATTGAGAGAGATTTTATATCAAAAATCGGAGCGGGATGTTCGGCTCCTGTTGCCTGTAATGCTGTTATAGAAGATGATAATGTTGTTTTTAGAGTTATGCTTGGCTTTCCAAACGGAACACATATTATGCAGGAAAAAATCGTAAGAAGTATAGCGGAAAGTAAAAATTTAGGCAAAGAGCTTGCCCAAAAGATGATAGACAAAGGTGCACTGGAGTTATTAAAAGAAGCAGAAAAAACTGCTTTTAAAGATGAAATGCCACAAAGATTGTAAAGTACAAACACTCAGAAATTATTTTTTGAGTGTTTATACTATAACATGGCCTACAAATTTACTCATATTGTCTAAAATATCTCCGCCTTTTCTAAAACTCAGTCCACAGGCTTCATAGGCAAAGAAAACACCTGCCTGATATTTTTTTCCATGAACATCTTTTGGAAAATCTACATACTCCTGGTAGATTTTTTTATGATTCGCATAGGGACCTTCAGTCTGAATGCTGATACTTCCGTTTGCTTCGATAATCTTTGTATTGGCACCTTCGCGTCCAAAAACAGGTTTTTCAACTTGCTTGAGTCCTTGAAGCGGTTCAAAAGAGGTTTTAAGAAGGTAAGGCGAATCTGGAAACAGTTCACATAAAATTGCCATCATTCCTTTTGACTGAAAGAGTAAAGTATAGGCAGGGTTTAAAATAATGGCTTTTTGGTTTTGGATGATATTTGTGAGTGTGGTGGCGAGTTCCGGCTCATCAACTGCAATGTCTTCCCACGGATAGAGTTTGAACCAGTACTCATAATTTATGTCATTACTGTCATAAATGCCATCTTCATCAAAGCGGACATTCTGCAAAAACTCAAACTTTGTAACAAATCCGGCATCTGTTGCCATCTGCTGGAGCAGTTTTGTGGTGGCTTCTTCTTCGTCATTGCCTTCAACAGAAGAAAAAAGTATTTTCCAGCCGTCATAGAATTCTTCAAATTTGTCTGTGTCATCAAAGAGTGTAACGAGTCTTTTAAAATTGTTACTGATGGCCTCATATACATTGTTAAACTGACGCTCTTCGTCCATATCATTGGATTTTAAAATTGCCCATTGTAAAAGTGCAGTCTCAAAAAGCGCCGTAGGGGTGTCGGCATTAAATTCTATAAGCTTAATATCCTGTCCGTCAATACCGCCGGCTAAATCAAAACGACTGTAAATATGCCAATGGACATCGTTTTCCCAGCTTTTTTTAATACTCTCTATAAGGTTGAAAGGAATGCCCAAATCAAAAAAGAGATCATTGCTGATGACATATTCGGCTGCTTCGACATACATGTCATAAAGAGTATTTGCTGCCTCATAATAGGCCTCTGCTTCTTCTTGGGTCACTTCTACAAGCTCATCGCTGACATACTTGCTGCCGTCAGAATCAGTATGCCAGGTAAAGCCTATCTCTTCTAAGGTTTCATCATCTATTGGACTCAGTTTTTGTGTAGTTATCATGTGTCAGCCTCCAAAAAATCCGCCACTGCTTCTGCTGTAGCTCGAGCTTCTTGAAGTGCCGCCAAAGAAGCTTTTTCTGCTGCTTGTTGATTTTCTTGCTGCCTTGCCTGCTGCCGAACGGCTGTAGGCACTTCTGTTGACACTGCTTGCATTTCTGGAAAACCTTTTGTTGTTCATCAGCGCATTGCCTATCATATTTCCGAGCAAACTTCCTGCCGCAACGGCTAAAATAGTACCGGCAAGTCCCATACCTGCACTGCCTGAATTATCTTGAAGTGTTTCGCTCGTACCATTTTGTACTTTTTGATACTCTTGTGCAGCCAAAGCTTTCATCTCTTCTTCGTTCATAAAACGCTCTGTTACTCTGCCAAATTCATCACGTTCTCTGATGATTGCACGTGAAGGGCCCTGTGTCGGCATCTCTTCGACAACTTTATACTTTCCGTTTGGCTGTTGTTCTATAACCAAAAATTTATTTTGTGCTTCTTGTTGTTTTTGCTCACATCCTGTAAGCGTACTCATCATTAAAACACCTGCAGTTCCTAATACAACACCGCTGGCAATTGAAGAAATATGTTTCATGCTAATATTGACCTCGAATTTTATTTTTATCTAGAATTATAACTTTTTTTAGTTCATAATCGTAAAATGTTACATTTTTTCTTCCATCATAGTAGAGATCACCATGATAGAAAAATTTATCCGTTTTGAGTGTAATGTTTTTTTTCATAAGCATCATTTCTCCAATGCTTTTTCCTATAGGAGGAATAAGCGTTGCAAAAGAGAGGACAAAGAGAGAACCTATAACAATCAGTGCTGTTTTTGTGCTGGCATAAACTACCAAATAGCCAAGAAGTATAGAAAAAAATAAAAACAAAAAGAAATTTTGATGATCTGCAAATAAAATATTGTAGTATACATGTACACCATAAAAATCGATATAATTCAGTTTCACGCCTAATATAATGAAAAAATCAAGTATGAATGTAAAAAACATACCGCTTAGCAGTGCCTGGAACAGTTTGCTCATCGTAACCTCTTTATTTTTTTATGGTTGATTTTATAGAGTTTTGAAGCCTGACCTTCAAAGAGTCCTTTCTTGTTTTCTATTATTATATCAGCTTTTTGCTCACAAAAAGTTCTTGAAAAGTTTTTACCGCTTTCATTGGCAGATGTGGAGTATGTCCATTCCTTTTGTCTCAAACAAGAAGAGTCTGCCACATCTTCTGCAACCCGAAAAGCATGGTTTTTTACTATAAAGGTTGTTTTTTTAAGGCGTCTGACTCTGTTTTTCTGAGTGTTTGGTACTCTTTTATGGTCTTTCTTCAGTGCTTGGAAGTTTTTATAAACAACAATGAAAGGTTTGGTATTTGGACGTGATTTTACTGCACACAGCTTAGGTGCATCCTGGGATAAAAAACCGACAGTAGTGTCGGTTTGTGAGAGAATAATATTTGTTTTTATACTAAAAAATCTTGCAGGGCTGTTGAGCTTGACCATTTTTCATCTTCCATTTCATCGAGTGCGAGTATCAGTGCTCTTGCTGCACTGAGCGTTGTAAAGTAAGGAATACTTCTTTTAAGCACTTCTTGGCGAATGACAACAGCATCTTTTTTTGATGTGTTGTTGTCAGATGTATTAATTGCCATTGCTATTTCATCATTTTTCATGCTGTCCTCAATATTTGGACGGCCTTCTGAAATTTTTAAAACCACTTCACATGCTATACCCGCTTCTTCTATGGCCTTTTGTGTCCCTTTTGTTGCAACAAGTTTGAAGCCGTGTTCAACCAGCCCTTTTGCTATTTCAGGAGCATGTTTTTTATCTGTATCAACAAAAGAGAGGAAACATGTTCCGCCTGTCGGAATATTATTTCCTGCACTGAGTTGTGCTTTTGCAAAACTTACCCCGAAGTTTTTACTGATACCCATTACTTCACCCGTAGATTTCATCTCAGGACTCAGTACCAAATCGGCACCGTAAAGTTTATGGAAAGGGAATACTGCTTCTTTGACAGATACATGCCCTTTGAGGCGAGGACGAAGCAGACCGTTGTGCTCTTCAACTATTTCATATTTGTCATAGTAGGCTAATGAGCTTCTTAAGTCTTTGCCCATCATAACACGTGTGGCTACTTTTGCAAGAGGCATACCGGTTGCTTTTGAGACAAAAGGAACTGTACGTGAAGCACGAGGATTGACTTCAATAAGATAAATTTCATCCTGATAAATTGCATACTGTACATTCATCAGTCCGACAACGCCAAGGCCGAGTGCGATGACTTTTGTCTGCTGCTCAACTTTTTCTATCATATCCTGTGTCAAATTCATGGGAGGCAGTGAACATGCCGAATCTCCCGAGTGTATTCCTGCCTCTTCGATGTGCTGCATAACAGAACCGATGTAGACATCTTTGCCGTCACAGATACAATCCACATCAAGCTCAATTGCCTGATCCAAAAATTTGTCTACCAAGACAGGGGCTTCGTTGGAGACAGAAATGGCAAGATCCATGTATTGACGCAGCTCATCTTCGCTATATACGATACGCATGCCGCGTCCGCCGAGCACAAAGGAAGGACGAACAAGAACAGGATAGCCCAGTCTTTCGGCTATAATAAATGATTCTTCTTTTGTACGTGCCAAACCGTTTGCAGGCTGTTTAAGATTGTGTGCTTTTACAAAATCACTAAACTGCTCTCTGTCTTCTGCTAAATCAATGACGGATGATGGAGTTCCTGAAATTTTTGCACCGATTTTTGTTAAAGAATCAGCAAGTTTGAGTGGAGTCTGTCCACCGAAATGAACAATGATACCATCAGGATTTTCATTTTCTATCACTTCTCTTACATGTTCAAAATCTATCGGTTCAAAATAAAGAACGTCAGATGTGTCATAGTCGGTAGAAACCGTTTCGGGGTTGCAGTTATACATAATAGTCTCTATGCCCATCTCTTTAAGTGCAAATGCCGCATGTACACAACAGTAGTCAAATTCAATCCCCTGTCCGATTCTGTTTGGTCCGCCGCCTAAAATAAGCACTTTTTGTTTGTCGCTTTGACGATTGGTAATATTTGGCAGTTTTGTAATGTTTGTTGTTGAGTAGAGGTAAGGAGTAAGTGCTTCAAACTCAGCGGCACAGGTGTCAACTTCATTATACTCCAAACTGATGCCAAGCTTTTTTCTTGCTTCATAAACCAGGTCTTCACTCACTGTTTCTTGAGAATTTTTTGCTATAAGCTGTGCAATTCTTTTGTCAGAAAAACCGTCAACTTTTACTTTTCGCATTAACTCCTCATCAAAAAGGATTTTATCGCTGACAGTTGCTTCTGTTTCCATCATCTCTTGTATTTGATATAAGAACCATGGATCAATCTGGCAGGTGTCAAACATTTCCTGTATACTCATGCCGCGACGAAAACCTTCGGCAACATAAAGAATTCTGTCAGCATTGGGACGACGGATTTCATGCTTGACAAACTCATCATCCGCTTCAATGTCATCAAAACCGCAAAGTCCTGTTTCAAGAGAGCAGAGTGCTTTTTGAACAGACTCTTTAAACGTACGGCCGATTGCCATGACTTCACCGACTGATTTCATAGATGTGCTGAGTGTACTTTCGGCTTCAGGAAATTTTTCAAATGTAAAACGCGGTATTTTTGTAACAACATAATCTATAACCGGTTCAAAAGCTGCAGGTGTTCCCGTGATGTCATTTTCAATTTCATCAAGGGTAAATCCGACTGCTAAAAGGGTGGCTACTTTGGCAATAGGATACCCTGTTGCCTTACTTGCCAGTGCGGATGAACGCGATACACGCGGATTCATCTCAATTACAATCATGCGTCCTGTTTTCGGATCAATTGAAAACTGAACATTGGAACCGCCTGTGTCAACGCCGACTTCACGTAAAATTGCGAAAGAGGCATCTCTCATTCTTTGATACTCTTTATCTGTCAATGTTAATGCAGGGGCAACCGTAATAGAGTCTCCCGTATGCACACCCATAGGGTCAAAGTTTTCAATGGAACATACGATGATGCAGTTGTCCGCTTTGTCGCGGATAACCTCCATTTCATACTCTTTCCAGCCGAGCATAGATTCCATAATCTCGATTTCATTGACAGGTGAAGCTGAAATGCCTTCCTGGGCAAGTTTTTTAAACTCTTCCATATTATACGCCACACCGGAACCGCCGCCTGCGAGTGTAAAGGATGCACGACTGATGACCGGAAAACCTATCTCTTTGACAACTTCTATGGCCTCTTCAACACTATAGGCATTTCTGCTTTTTGGCAAATCCATACCGATTTTTGTCATCGCTTCATTAAAAAGCTGTCTGTCTTCGCCTTTGTTGATTGCTTCAGGATTTGCACCTAAAAACTCTACACCTTCAAGCATCCCTTTTTCATACATGCTCATTGCAACATTGAGTGCAGTCTGTCCGCCCATAGTCGGCAAAACAGCATCTACTTTTTCATCTTTGATGATTTTGGCGATAACATCTTCTTTGATAGGTTCGATATAGGTTCTGTCTGCAAATTCAGGATCAGTCATGATGGTTGCAGGATTTGAGTTGATGAGAACAACGCGGTAACCCAATTCTTTTAATGTTTTAACAGCCTGTGTTCCAGAGTAGTCAAATTCACAGGCCTGACCGATAATAATCGGGCCAGAACCTATAAGTAAAATAGTTTTTATGTCGGTGCGTTTTGGCATTTGTTCCCTCTTAAATATGGTTATATAAATTTAGAGATTATAGCCAAAAGGCACTTAATAGGAGTTTAGTCAGTAGGTAAAAGTGTAGATAAGCGAGGCAAGTCCAGAGTAAATAAATTTGTTGTTCACCAAAGGACTGTTGTATGCACTGTTTGGAATTCTGTCTGCTCTTATGTTAAAAAGGGCTGCGAGTTTTTTGCTCAGAGGGTATTTAATATATGTTTGCACGGCAAATGAGAATCCTCCCTTTGGCATGTAAGCAGGACGCTGCAGTGTTGCTTCGGAATTTTTGACTCCGTAATAATAGTCAAGAAATTTTCTGGGTTGGTACAAGAGTACAGCACTTGGATAAAAAGTAAATTGACCTGCTGTGTACTTATCACCAATTTCTACACTGCCGACCCATGAATTATATTTGTTGAGGATGTCTGCCAAAAGCATTACTTCAATATAGCTGGAGTTTTTATAGCCGGCACTAAAAGCAATACCACCTTCCATTGTTGAGTCTTTGTCGCTCATTCCTTGTAAAGAGACTGAGTCTGATGCCTTGTAGCCAAGTGTTCTCGGCTGTACAGTAAAGGAAAACCCCCAGGAATATTCCGCTTTTTTGTCTCCTAAAAAGTAAAGACCGAATCTGCTCCATCTTGCATATACAACAGAGTTGTCAAAAAATATTACCGGTGAAGGCAAAACAAGGGCAGAAGCCTCTTTGTAAGGTTGACTCTGAAAGTACGGTCCGGCACCGATTGTAAGTTCTTGTTTGCTCTCTTGGGCTGTAAGATGTAAAAATAGCAACACTGAGATTATGAAATATTTCATTTTAGATTCCTTATTATATGAAAATAACCCGGCTCATTCGCCTTGTAATATTGTTCAACAACAGCATTTTGATAGCCTTGTGATCTTGTAACAGAAAGAACCTTTCCTACTTTGAGACCTTTAAAAAAGATATTGTCCAGACCTGATGTGATCACTTCATCCCCGGGTTTGATACTGAACCAGGCCGGTATGAAATTGATAACTATATTTTTGGCATTGTTGCCATGTGCAATACCGGGTGCTTTTTCTTTCCCTACATAAACAGAGTAGGCACTCTTTATGTCAGAATTAAGCAGTGCCAGAGGTTTGTTGTTTTTTGCTATCACTATTCCTGCAACAAACTCTTTGTAGGTTAAGCCGTAAATTTTTGAGGCATTATACTCTGGAATATCCATCCATAATCTGTTGATATTTCCAAATTTTTCATACGATATTGCACGGACAAGCTCTACTTTGGGATCTGTTGTGAGTGAAGAGTTGTTTTCTTTGTACAAATCCTTGAGTTCAGAAGTGAGTTGCTGCAGGAGAAGATGATTATTTTCATATTTTTTCAGTCTGTTTTTCAGATTCTCTATTTCCTGTGCCTGAAATAAATATTTGTCTGTTTTGTTGTTAAAAAATTCTATACTGTCAAGATAATTTGATTTTATGGTGTTGAGTGCTGAAACAATGGGAGACTGAATAGGATTGTTGTAGTATAAAGCACCCACAAAGAGTGCTGTCAGGATAAAAAAATAGACAAACGATTTTTTATTCATTCTCAAAAAGTTCTTGCAGGAGGTCTATCTCTTCTAAAGCTCTTCCTGTTCCCCGTGCAACGGCTAAAAGAGGTTCATCTGCGACAAAAACAGGAATTCTGACGATATCTGAGAGATATTTGTCCAGCTGACGGATTAAAGCACCGCCGCCCGTCAAAATTATACCGTGGTTTACAATATCACCGGCTAAATCAGGCGGCATTCTCTCTAAAACATCCCGTAGTGCTTCGGCGACTTCTTTAAGCGGCTCTTTCATCGCTTCTCTGGCATCTTCGCTTGTCAGTTCCACTGAACTCAGCAGTCCTTCAACCTGATCGCGTCCGTTAACAACCATTGTAAGTTCCTGGTCAAGTTCTACAGCTGTTCCAATGTTTATTTTAATCTCTTCGGCAACTCTCTCTCCTATGAGAAGATTGTATTTTTTTCTTACATAGTTGACGATTCCCTGATCGATTTTATCTCCGGCTGTACGGATGGACTTTGAGAGTACCAAACCGCCCAAAGAGACAACACCTATTTCAGTTGTACCGCCACCAATGTCTACAACAAGATTCCCTTGTGGTTCCCGAATATCTATACCGGCTCCGATAGCTGCTGCCATAGGCTCTTCTATGAGAAAAACTTCGCGTGCTCCGGCACTTAAAGCAGACTCGCGAACAGCCTTTCTTTCAACCTGTGTCAAGCCGTAAGGCACACAGATGATAATACGGGGAGATATTAAAGAACTTCGTCCGTGCGCTTTTTCAATGAACTTGCGAATCATCTTTTCAGTCATGTCAAAATCGGCAATAACACCGTCACGCATAGGACGGATGGCTTTGATATTTCCCGGAGTTTTTCCCACCATCTCTTTTGCTTCATGTCCGACAGCGAGTACACGCTGTTGTCCATATTTTTCGGTTTTGACAGCAACAACAGAAGGTTCATTAATGATAATCCCGCGCCCCTTTGCTATGACAATTGTATTGGCGGTTCCCAAGTCGATAGAAAGGTCATTTGAAAAAAGTCCGACTATTTTATTAAATATCATTTATTGTGCCTTATGCTGTTTTTTGTGTTGTTTTCTTAATATAAAGAGGTTGTTCGCCATTTTCAATGACTTCTTTTGTGATCATTACTTCATAACCGCTGTATTCAGGGAGTTCATACATGATATCTATCATACTCTCTTCTAAAATTGCGCGAAGTCCCCGTGCTCCTGTTTTTCTTTTGATGGCCTTTTTAGCAATGGCACGGAGTGCATCTTCTTCAAAGTTCAGTTCCACATCATCTATGGCAAAAAGTTTTTTGTACTGTCTTACAAGTGAGTTTTTCGGCTCTGTTAAAATGCGTACCATGTCATCTTCAGTGATTTCATTGAGTGATGCAATGATAGGCAGACGTCCGACAAGCTCAGGAATAAGTCCGTAATGTACGAGGTCATCCGGTTCAACCATGTCAAAAGTCGGTTTTTTCTCTTCTTTTGTTTTCTTTTCCTGGCCGAAACCAAGAACATTTTCACCCTGTTTGCGCTTTAAAATATCTTCAAGTCCGTCAAAGGCACCGCCACAGATAAATAAAATATTTGTAGTATCAATAGCTGTAAACTCCTGATTTGGATGTTTTCTTCCGCCTTTTGGCGGTATATTGACAGAAGAACCTTCGATGATTTTTAAAAGTGCCTGCTGGACACCTTCTCCTGAAACATCGCGGGTAATGGAGCGGTTTTCACTCATACGTGAAACTTTGTCAACTTCATCAAGAAAGATGATGCCTTTTTGCGCCCGTTCTACATCACCGTCAGCTGCCTGAATGAGCTTTGTCAAAATGTTTTCAACATCTTCACCGACATATCCGGCTTCTGTCAGACTTGTTGCATCCGCAATGGCGATAGGGACATTCAATACCCGTGCAATAGTTTGTGCCATAAGTGTCTTACCGCTTCCTGTAGGACCGATAAGCAGAATGTTTGACTTTGAAATTTCTGTATCATCTTCATCTGATTTGTGCATTTTAAATATACGCTTATAGTGATTATAAACAGCAACACTCAGGAGCTTTCTTGCTCTTTCCTGTCCTATAATATACTCACCCAAAAAAGCATCCAGTTCTTTTGGTGTCATAAGTTTGTGTACTGCATCAACAAGTTCGCTGTTGTTCTCTTTTGCAAGTTCTTTTTCATCACCAAACATTATTTTGTAAGCTGAAACAACACAGTTTTTACAAATGTAAACACCGTTGCCTGCTATAAGAGGGTTTTGTTCGCTTTCGCTTGCATCACAAAAGCTGCAATGTCTGTGTATCATACTTTTTTCCTTTCAAACGGAATTCCGCGTTTTGTTGTAATGACAAAGTTACATAAATCTTTTACATAATGATTGTCTGAATTTTCCAGCAGTTCGCTTGCTGTATCTTTGAGTGGTCTGCCTGATTCAAAAAGTTCTCTGTAGGCTGATTTGAGGGCATTGATGTCATCTCTTGACAAATGTCTTCTGAGTCCCGTTAAATTAAGTCCTCTGAGCGAAGCACGGTTTCCCTCTGCCATACAAAAAGGAGGAATGTCCTGTGCCAAAGCTGATGCGCCTCCCACCATGGCATAATCGCCTACATGGACAAACTGGTGAATTGGTGTCATGCCGCCAATGACAACATAGTTGCCAAGTTCCACATGTCCTGCAAGTGTTGCCGCGTTTGCCAAGATACAGTGATTGCCGATGATGACATCATGTCCGAGGTGAACGTATCCCATAAAAAGGTTGTCGTTGCCTATGATGGTTTTTCCGCCGCCGCCTTTTGTCCCAGGGTTAAAAAGGGTAAATTCACGGATAGTATTGTTATCGCCGATGATAAGTTCAACATCTTCACCGTTGAATTTCAGGTCCTGCGGAATTGAACCGATGACTGCATGTGAAAAAATTTTGTTGTTTTTGCCGATAGTTGTTTTTCCGTAAATACAACTGTTTGCATCTATGCTTGTTCCATTGCCAATCGTTGCTTCACTTGAGATAAAGCAAAACGGTCCGATTGTAACATTTTCTCCGATTGTCGCGCCGTCTTCAATAACGGCAAGTTGAGATATTTGAGACAAAAATAAATCCTTTACTTGTCAACTATCATAGCTTTGAGTTCCGCTTCGCTTGCTAATTTGTCATCAACATATGCTTCACCTTTAAGCATCCAGATAGTACCTTTTTGTTTTATGACAGAAATTCTGTATTCGAGTTTGTCTCCCGGTTTTACAGGAGTTCTGAATTTTGCTTTGTCGATGCTCATGAAATAGACTACTTTGTTTGCAATCTCTTCCTCCGTCAAATCTCCCATACTTAAAAATGACAAAATTCCGCCGGCTTGCGCCATGCCTTCTAAAATCATGACACCCGGATATATAGGATGGCCAGGAAAGTGTCCCTGAAAAACAGGCTCTGAAATAGAGACATTTTTGTAAGCAGTGACCGATTTTCCTTTTTCTAGCTGAGTAACTCTGTCAACCAACAAAAAAGGATAACGGTGAGGAAGAATTTTTTGTATTTCTGTAACATCCATAAGCATATTTATAAACCTTATAACAATATTTTTTTGATATTTTATCTAATTTATTGTTAAGAAAAGATAATAAGTTTTTCTTTGGTATCTTCATATACTTTTGCATTCAATTCAATGCTAAGCTTTGTCTCCGGTATATCCTTGACAACTATTATGGGAGTTATGTCATAATTTGAGCCCGATACAACAGCTCTGAGTCTCTGTTCTTTTTCAAAGTCCAAGGGGTTGTAAATAAGCTCTTTGACAGATTTATAAGTTGATTTGCCCAAGTCATTGTAGGTTTGCAAAGTGATAAATTTTATCTCTTCACGATTAAAATAATACACACCATTGTGTGAAAATTCTATGCGCCCCTGTGCTTTTTTTCTCGGCAGTGTGGAATAACTCATAGCATAGGCTTCTATGCTCTCTTTTTTTCCTGCTGTGAGCTTAAAGCCAAACTGTCTATAGTTGAGAAATTTTTGTTTAATTATTCTGTACTCTTTGCCTTCCTCTTCTAGTTCGTTTCTTTTGGTGTACATGTAAAGACGTTCTTCAATCGAGGCAGGAAGTGTCTGTCCTGAAATTGGTGAAAACATTTCATCCATCAGTCTGTTTTGCTGATCCCGCTGCATGGTAAGCCCGAAAATACAGCCGCAATAGTCCTGACGGTAGAGTTGTTCTTCTTTTGTGACACGGCTTTGATCCTGTGTCCCGCCGTCGCTTCTGTAGTCAACGGCTACAAACTCAACACCGTGACTTTTATAAAATTCATCACCGATACGTTTGAGCTGTTCCTGGGACTTGAGCGGACTTACCAACAGAGTGGTTGTTATTTTTTTTTCACCGAGTTCGAGGGCTTTTTTTGCACTTGTTGTGAAACGTTTGTCAAAACAGACTTCACAACGAGCCCCTTTTTCAGGTTCATTTTCCAGTCCACGAACTGCTTCAAGCCAGTTTTCATAGTCATATTCACCCTCAATCAATTCGATACCGAGTTTTTTGCAGGAGCGCTTGACATCAAGCAGGCGCAGCTGATATTCGGAATAGGGATGGATATTCGGGTCGTAAAAAAAGCCGGTCAGTTTTTCATCTGGAAAATCTTTTTGAAGTTTTTCCAGAAAGAAGTGTGAGTCAACACTGCAACAAATATGTACTAAGATGGTTTTTCCTTGAAAGATGTTTTAGGTTATGAGTATTTTTCAAAACGCGGACTTCAGTCCGGGCTGAGAGGGGCAAGGCTGTTGCAACAGCCGGCACTGAAGTGCCGGTTCCGAGCTTGCGAAAAAATCAGTCTCTTTTTTCGTGAATCTCTATAGTTTTGATCTCATCCTGTCCTTCAATTGAATCTAAAACCGCAAAGCTTTCAGCATCATTCTCTTCAATACCGCCAAAAACTGTATGGACACCGTCAAGATGCGGGCAGGGAACAAAACAGATAAAGAACTGGCTGCCGCCTGTGTTTTGTCCTGCATGTGCCATAGAAAGTGTTCCTTTGACATGTTTATGTGTATTTTTATCGGTTTCGCATGCTATAGACCAGCCCGGACCACCAGTTCCTGTTCCCTGCGGACAACCGCCCTGTGCCATAAAACCGGGGATTACACGGTGGAAGCTGAGATTGTCATAAAATCCTGTTTGTGCCAAATGTGCAAAGTTTGCAACGGTATTTGGTGTTTCCTCCGGATAAAGTTTAATCCAGATATCGCCTTTGTTTGTTACGATTTTTGCATATTGCAGTTTTGATAATTCTTCTTCGCTTAAATTGTATTCTTTGAGTTGTGCTTTTCCAAACATATAAACCTCTTTATTTTATTTTTTGTTATTATAGTTAAATTTTTATAAATATGTCTTGTGCTTTTAAAATTAAGTTTGGAATTAAAAGCGGTATAATTTTATTGAGAAAAACAGGGATAAAAAATGCAAAAGAACAGATTTACATCTTTGACTATCAAGCAGGCCAATACCGTCACAACTGTTGTCATATTGGTTTTTGTCATTATATTTGCCTATTTGCTGATAAAAGAAAATTATCAGGATTATGAAAAAGCGCTTTACAGGCAGGAACACAGTGTGGCTGATTACGGAGATACACAAAAACAGCTCAAAAGGCTTTTGATAAAAAACACTCTGGCTATTGTGACACTCTCTTTTATACTTTTTGCAATCATGCTCGGGTTGTATAAGATATTTTATGCATTGATTCAAAATGATATGCATGTATTTTTAAATTTTTTTAAAAATGCGGCACACAGGGAAGCATTGCTGAGTCCTGATGAGATTTTTTTTAAAGAATTTAAAGAGATGGTTCTGTATGCAAATGAAATGGTAAAGACAATAAATCAGCAAAAGCTATCATTAAAAGAGATCAATCTTATTCTTGAAAAAAAGGTACAAAAGAAAACATTGTATTTAGAACAGGCAAATGCAAAACTTTTACAAGAAAAAAAGTTTTCAGAAGAGATACTTGCTGCACAAAAAGAGTTTTTACGCTACACTGTGCATGAAACAAACACGCCTCTGAGTGTTATTTTGACGAGTATAGAACTGTATGAAATGAAAAATAAAAAGGACAGACAATTGTCCAAAATAGAAGCGGCTGCAAAAAATATATTTAATATATATGATGATTTGAGTTATTTGGTAAAAAAAGACCAGGTGCCGTATCCCAAAGTTTCAATTGAACTGGTTTCGTATCTCAGCATGCGGATAGAGTTTTTTAGAGATGTTGCACATTTGTCTAAAATTGATTTTAAATACAGCAGTGATTTGGACAAGGTTTATATTTATTTTAATGAAACAAAACTTCAGCGTATTGTAGACAATACTATTACAAATGCCATCAAATACACTTTGCCGGAGGAAACAGTCTTCTTACATGTAAAGCAAACAGGAGCAGATGTAATGTTTAGTGTATCAAGCAAGTCTAAAATTATAAAAGATCCGGAGAAAATTTTTGATGCATACTACAGGGAAAATGACAATGTCAAAGGATTTGGATTGGGACTGCAGTTGGTGAAAAATATTTGTGAAGAAGACAATGTGAGCATAGATATTGTATCAACTGACAAACTGACTACATTTGAATATAAATTTAAAATGATGGGTGAATAATGAAAATTCTTTTACTGGAAGACGAAATAATGCTAAACGAGTCCATACAGGAGTATCTGCAGGAGCAGGGACATCTTGTTGTAAGTTTTACAGACGGTCTTGAAGCATTTGAAAATCTTCAAAAAGACGACTATGATTTATTGATTTTGGATATCTCTGTACCAAATATAGACGGATTGACACTTTTGGAAAAGCTTCATGCCATCAAAATTCATACACCCAGCATTTATATCAGCGCTCTGGTAGATATAGAAGATATCTCCCGTGCCTATGATCTGGGATGCTATGATTACTTGAAAAAACCCTTTCACCTAAAAGAACTTGCTTTGAAAATTGACAGAATTTTAACAGACAAAGATATTCCTCTGGTTTTTCTCAGGCTTTCAAAAAACTATATGTATGATCAGGAAAACAATACACTTTTGTTTCAGAACACTCCCCAGATTCTTACAAAAAAACAATCGCAAATTATAGATATTTTAGCCAGGAACAGAAGCAGAATAGTTGATTTTGAACAGTTTCGCATGTATGTATGGGATGAACAAATCGTAGATAATGCAACCATAAGAGCAGAGATTAACAGACTGAAAAAAAGTTTAAAAGAAGATATTATTGTTAATGTCAGAGGCATGGGATATATGATAGAAAAATGAGCAGGGTATTGTTTGTTACATATTGATACACGCCAGAGATTAAATTGTAATTTTGTGTTAAAAATATGAATTGCTACGTTAATGCTATGTTTTGGATTTATGATTATCTTAAGTGCCTGACAAGAATAAATGACATATTTAACAACATACAAAGGATTTAGTTGCAAGGCGAACTTTTGTTGACGATGCTAGCATCGTTAACGGAAGTTCAACGCAGAAAATAAGTCCTTTGTATGTTGCCCTTCGGGTGAAGAGAGAAAACAGAACCTAACTTCGTTGAAAACCCTTGAAGCTACTAGTAGCTTCTGCGAATTTTCGCCTTGTAGCTTCTATTTTCTCTCTTCATTAAATTATGTTATTTATTCTTGTCAGGCACTTATCTAAAAGTGGAGGATTACATGAAAAAAATTGCATTAAGTATGTTTGTTACAGCATTGGTGACAAGTGTATATGCTGATTACGACGGTGTAAATATAAAGTTAAAGCACGGTGTTGAAGAGAAACAAGAGGTGCATGTTCTTTCTGATGACATAAAAGACATGTTTGCAAAAGGAAAAACAAGCGGTCAGATTAGAATGTTTTATGTGGACAGACAGTATCAGGGTGGTTCAGGGGCAGATACACACAGAGATGCTGCTGTTTTAGGCGGTCATCTCAAGTTTGAAACAGCTGCATTAAACGGAATTCGGTTGGCTGCTGCTTTTTATACAGTACAGGATTTGGGTATACAGCAACACACTGCCCAGTCACCGGCACTTCTTGGAACCGGATACAAGTCATATTCAATTCTCGGTGAGGGGTATCTTGGATACAATTTCAGTGAATATGGGCTAAAAAGTGATGCCAAGCTTGGTTATCAGAGATATGACTCTTTAATGATGGGATCAGATGATGCAAGAACGCTTCCAAATACTTTCAGAGCATACAAGTTTGTAAGCAAGGATGTGAAAAATATTACTCTTCAGATAGCACATGTAGACAGAATCGCTTATGGAACATTCTCAAATATCTATTCTGCCGGCGGAATACTTGCCGCTACTTCAGGGTACACTTCAAGAGGGATCAATGCTTCAACAGGAGTACAAACCGGAGAGTATCTGAACTTGGGACTTGCAACAACCGGAAGAAAAACTGCCGGTGTTACAAATATTCAACTGAAATATACAGCGAAAAACTTTCATGTAGATGTCTCAAATGATTATGCATGGAATCTTTACAATACACTCTACGCTGACACAGGAGTCTCCTGGAACTGTCTGCTCAACAGCAATGTAAAACCGTTTGTAAAAGTGCAGATGATTAAACAAAACAGTGTTGGCGGAAAATATATGCAGTACTCTCCGCTGGGAGGGTCCGGTGAGGTAGATTCTTTTTACTGGGCGGGTAAAGTCGGGGCAAAATATGAAGGTTTTGCTGCATATATTGCCTACTCCCAAACATCTTCAAACAATGCAGGAGATGATTCTTACAAAAATGCGATACTTACACAGTTTGGCGGCATGCCGGCATATACTCAAGGTATGGTGACCCGTCATATGTTTTTAGCGGGAACAAAAGCAACAAAAGCTGCTGCTGTCTATAACTTCAAACAACATGGAGTCAACCTTTCAACTGCTGCCTATTATGTCGCTTTTGATACAGATGCAAACTCCGGATACGGTATAGCAAGAACAGCAACAGAAGCTGGGTTTGACATCAAATACTACCCAAAAGCAGTTGAAAAACTGCAGCTTCGTTTTCGCGGAAATTTTCCCAGAAAATTTGCGGAAGCAACTCCAGGAAGTGACACCGGTTGGAATGAGTACAGACTCATTGCAAACTATAATTTCTAATACAAGGAAAAATTATGACCAAAGAACAGATACAACAGATAAAAGCAGATCCTGATTACCAGAAACTTGTAAAGACAAGACAGGGTTTTGCTCTAAAATTAACAATAGCGATGCTTGTAGTCTATTTTGCATTTATACTTACAATAGCTTTTGATCCCTCGGCATTGGCAGTGCCCCTCTCTAGTGAGGCAGTGACAACCATAGGTATTCCTGTCGGTATGGCTGTAATCGTATTTGCTTTTATATTGACAGGCATATATACAAAAAGAGCAAACAGTGAGTTTGATGATCTGGCAAACAAAGTAAAAAACAAATTAAAGGAGCGCCTAGATGTTTAACAGAATATTTTTATTTTTAATTTTCGGCAGTATCGCGGCATTTGCCTCCGGAACTATCAACGGTGAAATTCAAAAACAGCCGCTGAATGTTCCGGCAATTGTTATGTTTGTTATTTTTGTCGGTGCAACTCTGGGCATAACATACTGGGCAGCCAAAAGAACAAAGTCTGCGAAAGAT
The DNA here is from genome assembly GCF_048081595.1 of Sulfurimonas sp. ST-27. Classification (GTDB taxonomy): domain Bacteria; phylum Campylobacterota; class Campylobacteria; order Campylobacterales; family Sulfurimonadaceae; genus Sulfurimonas; species Sulfurimonas hydrogeniphila. Next base: position 1,445,401 of record NZ_CP182226.1, on the reverse strand, counting down.
TTCTACACAGCAGGCGGTGGCATTACAGGGCTGCAAAACGGTATGGCCATTGCAGGAGACTATATGTCTGCGGCATCCTTTTTGGGAATTTCCGGACTTGTTTATCTCAAAGGGTATGACGGACTTATCTATTCGATCGGATTTTTGGTCGGCTGGCCGATTATTCTATTCATTATTGCAGAACCTTTGCGAAATTTAGGCAAATATACCTTTGCGGATGTTGCTTCTTACAGATTACGCCAAAAACCTATTCGTATATTGGCTGCATTTGGTTCTATTGCAACTGTTATTCTTTACCTTATCGCTCAAATGGTCGGTTCTGGAAAGTTAATACAGCTTTTGTTTGGTCTGCAGTATGAAGTAGCGGTTATTCTGGTCGGTGTTTTAATGATTCTTTATGTAACATTTGGCGGTATGCTCGCAACAACCTGGGTGCAGATTATCAAAGCATTCTTACTGCTTTCAGGAGCTACTTTTATGGCTATTGCTGTAATGGCGCATTATGATTTCAGTTTTGGAGCATTGTTTGCCCATGCAACAGAATTAAAAGGTATAGAAATAATGTCTCCGGGCGGACTCGTTTCGGACCCTGTTTCTGCAATATCTTTAGCCGTCGCCTTGATGTTCGGTACAGCAGGTCTCCCTCATATCCTGATGAGATTTTTTACAGTAGGCAATGCAAAAGAAGCACGAAAGTCGGTATTTTATGCAACAGGTTTTATCGGTTATTTTTATATACTGACGTTCATCATCGGTTTTGGCGCAATTGTAATGGTGTATAAAAATCCTCAGTATCTGGATCTGGCAAAACAGGCCATAAGCGGCGGTTTCCCGATTCTTGGCGGAAACAATATGGCTGCTATCCATTTGTCTCATGCTGTTGGCGGTGACTTCTTCCTTGGATTTATCTCTGCTGTGGCATTTGCAACAATTCTGGCCGTTGTTTCGGGTCTGACACTGGCAGGTGCTTCTGCAATTTCACATGACCTGTATGCTTCTGTGTACAAAAAAGGTGAAATTGACGGGCTTAAAGAGATGAAAGTTTCAAAAATTGCTACTGTTGTGCTGGGAATCGTAGCTATTATTATGGGGATAGCATTTGAAAAGCAAAATATCGCTTTTGTTGTCGGGCTTGCGTTTGCAATAGCAGCCTCTGCCAACTTTCCTGTACTTTTACTCTCCATGTACTGGAAAAAACTTACAACGCGTGGCGCTGTCATCGGAGGAACCTTGGGACTGGCTACAGCTGTCATGCTTGTCATCCTTGGTCCGATTGTCTGGGTACAGATTTTTGGCAATGCCGAAGCGATTTTCCCGTATAAATATCCGGCACTCTTTTCTGTGAGTGTTGCCTTTGTCGGTATCTGGTTTTTCTCAGTAACGGACAAATCAGAGGCTGCAGCACAAGAGATGGAGGCTTTTGAAGCACAATACATCAGAAGTCAGACAGGTATTGGTGCCGAGGGTGCATCCGAGCATTAACTATGAGCATCTTAGACCAAAAAAAACTTATTGAGTCTATTCACCCTTTTGGCTTACTCAGTTCAGAGGAACTGAGTAAGCTGATGCAAAAAATCGACATTGCATATTACCCTAAAGATACGCTGCTCATCAGCAAAAACCTTCCATCTGTCGCTTTTTATATCATCATAAAAGGATATGTGTCCGAGTATATTGATGATACACTGCATACTGTTTACGGTGAAGGTGACAGCTTTGATGCGGATGCTTTGATTTACGGGACAACACAAAACAGGTTTGTTGTCAGTGAAGATTTGATTTGTTATGAGATTCAAAAAGAAGACTTTTTGGAATTGATACAAAACAAACGCATACAAGAGTATTTTTTACAAGATTTTATTACACGCCATCAACATTTAAAAGAATACTCACAGCAGAGTCAATTAACTCCTTTTTTGGTATCTCAGGTAAAAGATATTTATCTTCATGCTGTTTGTATTGTTGCACAAGACACAACAATAGCAGATGCTTTAAAAGAAATGAAAAATCTTAAGGCTACATGTATTCTCGTAAGGGATGAAAACAGCTGCGGTATAGTTACGGATACGGACTTGAGAGAGAAGGTTTTGATGGGTAAATATGATGTAAGTGATGCCATTGTGCATATAGCATCTAAAAATATTATTGCTATTGAGAAGAGTGACTTTTTATTTAATGCTTTGGTGCTTATGACATATAATGCGATTAAGCGCTTGGTTGTAAAAGAGGGTGATGAAATTGTCGGGATACTAGAGCAGTTGGATTTGTTGAGTTATTTTGCAAACCATTCTTACCTGATTTCTGTGCAAATAGACAAAGCAGAGAATATTGATGATTTAAAAGAGGTTCAAAACGGATTAAAAAATCTTGTAACAACACTTGATTCCAATGGTGTAAAAGTACGTTATATCAGCAAACTTGTTGCAACACTCAACCAAAAAATATATGCAAAAGTTTTTACGATGTACGTTGATGAATCTTTACAGGAAAAATGTGCTCTTATGATAATGGGTTCTGAGGGCAGAGAGGAGCAGATACTCAAAACCGATCAGGACAATGCTCTGATCATTGCCGATGATATGGATACAGAACTTTTTGGAGAGCCTATGCATAAACTCAACAGGGCGCTTTTAGAAATAGGGTTTGTCAAGTGTGAGGGCAATGTTATGGTCAGTAATGCGTACTGGCGTCGTAATTTAGGGGACTTTAAAAATGAAATAGATAACTGGATAGCAAGTTTTGAAGGAAACAGTTTACAAAACTTGAGTATATTTTTAGATGCAAAGTGTGTTGCGGGTGATTGTACTTTAGTGAATGCGGCAAAAGAACATTTGTTTGCGCGTTTTGAGAAGAGAGATGATGTTTTGGCACATCTTGCAAAAGCAACGCTTTTTTTTGAAACACCTATTTCGCTTTTTAGCGGTTTTAAGCTTGACAAAGAGCATGAAAACAAACTGGATTTGAAAAAAGGCGGCATATTTGCAATTGTTCACGGCATAAGATGTCTGGCACTGGAGAATAAAATCAAAAAAAACAATACAATCGAACGTATCAAAGAGTTGAACAACCGAGGTGTTTTTGATAAAGTTTTTGCGACAGAACTCATAGAAAGTTTTGATACTCTGTTGTCTGTGAGGCTCAAAACAATGCTGTATGCAAAGGATCAAAAAGATATCAATTATATAAATCCAAAAGATTTGGACAAAACAAGCCGGGATTTGCTCAAAGACAGTTTTAAAGTGGTAGATAAACTGAAAAAGTTTATTAGTTTTCATTTTCATTTGGAAATGGTTTCGTAATGCTTTTTTCTATGTTTGAACAGATGAAAAAAAAGAGAAATCTGTCAAAACTCAAAGATAAATCTTTTTCTTCTCTTTTTGAACAAAGTGATGAAATTGTGGTTTTCGATACAGAAACCACGGGCCTCAACCCAAAAGAAGATGAAATACTTTCTATAGGTGCAGTTAAGATTAAAAATAATAAAATACTGACATCACAAACTTTTGAAGTTTATTTGAAAAACTTTGGAGCAATTGATGCAAAAAGTATAACAATACACGGAATCCGTCCATGTGACCTGGAGAATGCAAAAGAACCGTTGGAAGGAATTAAAAAGTTTTTGAATTATATCAAAGGTGCCACTTTGGTGGGGTACTATCTTGAGTTTGATGTTGCGATGATTAACAAATATATAAAGCCCGTGCTTGGAATCACTCTGCCAAATAAAATGGTTGAAGTTTCTGAAATATATTTTGATAAAACAATTGCAATGATACCGCAAGCTAATATTGATTTGCGTTTTGATACAATCTTGAAAAACTGTAATATCCCTCAAATGGGTGTGCATAATGCTGTAAATGATGCCATTATGACAGCAATGATTTACTTAAAAGTAATAAGGCATAATTAATTCCATTCTCAATGGAGACAGAAGCTATAAAATGCAAGGCAAAATCTTGAAGTTGCACTTATTGTGCTTCAAAAGATTTTAACGAAGCAGATTGTAGCTTCTGTCTTCACCCGTAGAGCAACAGATAAAAAGTTTGCCTTGAATCTAAACTTTTTATCTGTTGTTGCGAGTGAAATTAATTATGTCTTATTACTTAAAACTAACACAGGAGAAAATAAATGTCAGAAATAGAAAAAAAACCGATTTTTAAACCAAACAAAGAGTTTGCAAAAACTGCCAGAATCAAAAACATGTGTGAATATCATGATTTGCAGGATGAAGCAATTGAAGATTATGAAGGATTTTGGGGCAGATTTGCCAAAGAAAAGCTGAGCTGGAAAGAGCCGTTTACAAAAGTGATGGATGAATCGAATTACCCTTTTGTCAAATGGTTTGAAGGCGGAAAGTTAAATGTTTCAGAACAATGTATTGACCGTCATTTAGACAAACGCAAGAATAAAGCGGCGATTATTTTTGAAGGAGATCGCGGCGATAAACAGATTATTACCTATTTGGAACTTTACTACAATGTAAACCGCTTTGCCAATCTGTTGAAAAATGAATTTGGTGTCAAAAAAGGGGACAGAGTTGTCATCTATATGCCGATGATTCCCGAAGCTGCCTATGCGATGCTTGCCTGTGCCAGAATCGGCGCCATTCACTCTATAGTATTTGGCGGATTTTCTGCAGAAGCACTCAAAGACAGAATTGAAGATGCGGATGCAAAAGTTGTGATCACTGCTGACGGAGCTTACAGAAAAGACAAGCCATATATGTTAAAACCGGTAGTAGATGCGGCTTTGGCAGAAGGTGGACCGGTAAAAAAAGTGCTCGTGGTTGAGAGAAACAATGAAGATATACGATGGGTTGAAGGACGTGACTACTCTTATAATGAATTGATCAAAATGCAGGACGTTACATGTAAAGCGGAAGTTATGGATAGTGAAGACCCGCTCTTTCTGCTCTATACATCAGGCTCAACAGGAAAACCAAAAGGTGTGCAGCATAATTCTGCGGGATATATACTGTGGGCACAGATGACAATGGAATGGGTGTTTGATGTCAAAGAAAATGATACCTACTGGTGTACAGCAGATATCGGCTGGATTACCGGGCATACCTATATAGTTTACGGTCCGCTTGCAATGGGTGCGACAACGGTAATGTTTGAAGGTGTTCCGACCTATCCTGATGCGGGTCGTCCTTGGAAAATGGTAGAAGAGTATAAAATCAACCAGTTCTATACTGCGCCTACTGCGATTCGTGTATTGCATAAAATGGGTGAAGATGAACCGGCTAAGTATGATTTGAGTAGTTTAAAAGTACTTGGAACTGTTGGAGAGCCTATTGATCCTCCTGCGTGGAAATGGTATTATGAAGAGGTTGGCGGAAGCAAATGTGCTATCGTTGATACTTACTGGCAGACAGAAACAGGCGGGCATATAGTCTCTCCACTTCCTGGGGCAACCCCTATCAAACCGGGATGCGCAACATTTCCTCTTCCTGGAATCATGGCAGAGATTCTGGACCCGGCAACCGGTGAGAAAGTTGAAGTCGGAGAGGGAGGTTATATGTGTGTCACACGTCCTTGGCCTTCGATGATTCGCGGTGTCTGGGGAGATGAAGAAAGATTTATAAAATCCTATTTTGGTGATGTGAAAAAAGACGGTAAACCTGTCTATTTTACAGGTGACGGTGCTGTGTATGATGAAGACGGTTATATCACGATTACGGGACGTACTGATGATGTCATTAATGTGAGCGGACACAGAATGGGAACTGCCGAAATTGAAGCAGCCATCAAAAAACATCAAAATGTTGCCGAGGTTGCCGTTGTCGGAAAACCGCATGAACTCAAAGGCGAGGGTATTTTTGCCTACATCGTTTTAAAAGATGACAAAGGCGTGGCTGATGAGGTTGAAGAAGCAAAAATTATTAATAACATCATCAAAAAAGAGATAGGAAACATCGCTATCTGTGATGATATGGTTTTTGCACCGGGACTTCCAAAAACAAGAAGCGGAAAGATTATGCGTCGTATTTTACGCTCTATCGCTAAAGGCGAGGCAATTACTCAGGATATTTCAACTTTGGAAGATCCAAGCATAGTTGCCAAAATTGAAGCAATGGTGAAGTCCAAATAATAGGACTTTTCTGGAACCCAGACTTCAGTCTGGGCTTTAGTTTTTCATGCTATAATTCCACAAAAAAGAGTTAGTATGGAATTATGTGTTGCCCTTGATTTACCTACGAAAGAAGAAAATCTCACTTTAATTGAAAAAATAAAAAAGTATGATGTCTGGCTCAAAGTCGGACTGCGTACCTATATTCGCGACGGCGAAGCATTTTTGCAGGCTATTAAGCAAATCAACCCCGATTTTAAAATATTTTTAGATTTGAAACTTTATGATATTCCAAATACCATGGCAGATGCCGCCGAGTCAATTATGGGACTTGGTGTTGATATGTTTAATGTTCATGCAAGTGCAGGAAAACGTGCCATGAATACCGTGATGCAAAGACTGGAAAAGTATGAAAATCGTCCATTGGTCTTGGCTGTAACGGCTTTGACATCGTTTAGTGAAGAGGAATTTCAGGCAATATATGAAGCGGACATAGCAACAAAAGCAAATCAGTTTGCAAAAGATGCAATGGAAAGCGGACTTGACGGTGTTGTCTGTTCGGCGTATGAGAGCAAGGCTATTAAAGAGTTTACATGTAAAGAGTTTATGACACTCACTCCTGGTATTCGTCCTTTTGGTGAAGATGCAGGGGATCAAAAAAGAGTCGCCGATGTTGCCTATGCCAAAGAAGCACTTGTTGATTTTATAGTCGTCGGACGTCCGATTTATCAGGCAGAGAACCCTGCTGAGGTCGTTAAAAAAATATTAGCACAGATTTAAGCTAATTATTATGAAATAATGACTATAATCTCACTCTTCAAAAGGACGAGTGGGTGAGTGGCTGAAACCACATCCCTGCTAAGGATGCGTACTGGCAACGGTACCGAGAGTTCGAATCTCTCCTCGTCCACCAGAAACCCCTAAAATACGAGCTTTCAAGCACCTTTTTAAAAATCAGTTTTTTTCTTGTCCTACCCCGTTAGACATATATCTCAATACTTCTGTCAAATTTATGATTTGAACTTAGGGAATTTTGAACGGTCTCACAAATTGTAATTGTGGCCAAGTTATAGCTTTTTTTAAATCTTTTGCAAGTCAACAATATAGGGATTTGTCAGAATATTTTTTTATCAAAATCAGGCCACTATTTGTTATTATCGTACTTAAGTGAACATTCTCACACTTTATTATATTTTGCAAATAAACGCCTATTTATAAGCACTTTCACGAGTAGTTACATGTATCACTAAAATTATAAGTTTATCATCATACTTTTTATAAATAACTCTATAAGAACGAAGCTTTAAACGATATAAGTCTTCTTTTTGCCCTTGAAGCTTTTTAATCTTACCTTTTTGCATTAATGCAATTTCATATTCTTTAGAAAATAATTCCGAAAAATCTTTTAAACTATCACGAATAAATTTTAAATCAGGTTTATTTACTTTTTTAAAATCTTTTTTTGCGGTAACTGTAAATTCAATTTGATACATCAAGACCTAACTCTTGAAACATATCATCAAATGAAATTGTAGGCTCATTAAGTTCAAGTCTTCTCTCTGCTTCTTTTAAATCTATATAATCAAAATACATATCAAGGGCAGAAGCTATAAGATGACTCTTTTTTGTATTAAGCTCTTTGGCATAACGATTAATATCATTATCAAGTGATGTAGGTAATGTAATATTTAATCTTGTAGTATTCATAATGTCACTTCCTTTATGTGTATAATTATACACCTTTTATGTGTATAAAGTCAAATAAACAGCATAGGATTTTTTCGAATCTTTGTTCGCTCACCCACCACTTGAAAATATTTTCTCCCGCCCATTCAACAATTAAATTCTTATTTATATATTTCAATATTTTTTAACAAAGTATGTTATTATGGCTTATTATGGAATTTTTAACAGACTTAAAAGTTATTTTACACTCTAAAAAAGCAAATATATATTATCTGGAGATGTGTCGTGTTGTTCAAAAAGATGGAAGAGTGCTTTATCTTAATGAAACTAAAAAAGAATATCAGTATTGGAATATTCCTATTGCAAATACTACATGTTTATTACTTGGAACAGGTACATCCATAACCCAAGCAGCTATGCGAATGCTAGCTCAGGCAGGTGTGCTTGTCGGTTTTAGCGGAGGTGGTGCAAGCCCACTTTTAATGGCAACTGAGATTGAGTAGTTTAGCCCTCAAAGTGAGTATAGACCTACTGAATATATTCAGGGCTGGATGCAATTTTGGTTCGATGAATCAAAGAGACTGGCTACAGCAAAACGGTTTCAAATAGCAAGAATAAATTTTATAAAAAAAGTCTGGACAAAAGACAGAGAACTAAAACTGGAGGGTTTTAATGCTTTAGAGTTGAAAGATGAATTTGATAAATCGCTAGAAAATATAATCAAAGCTCCTAGTGTGGGGAAACTCCTGCAAACAGAAGCAGATCTTACTAAAAAACTTTATAAATATGCAGCTAAAAAAACAAATCAGTTAGGTTTTACTCGTGAACATTCAAATGCAGAAGGGGCGAATGCCTTTTTAGATCATGGCAACTATTTGGCTTATGGTTTGGGTGCTACAACATTATGGGTTCTCGGTATTTCACATGGTTTTGCTGTAATGCATGGAAAAACAAGAAGAGGTGCTTTAGTCTTTGATGTGGCAGATCTTGTTAAAGATGCACTTATCTTACCTTGGGCTTTTATTTGTGCGAAAGAGAAGCAGAGTGAAAAAGAGTTTCGTTCTCAATGCTTACAAACTTTTGTTGAACATAAAGCTTTGGATTTTATGTTTAAAGAAGTTCAAAATGCCGCACTTTATTATACTGAGTCATCATCATGATAGTTACTTTTATTTCTCAATGTGAAAAAATTGCACTAAAAAAAACAAGAAGAATTTTAGACTCTTTTGCAAATCGAATAGGTACCAATACATGGCAAACTGTTATAACGCAAGAAGGCTTAAATGCTGTGCAGAAGTTATTTAAAAAAACAGCTTCTAAAAGTACGGCTGTGAGTTGTCATTGGATACGTAGTAGAAGTAGAAGTGATTTTTTATGGGTGGTTGGAAACAGAGATGAGTTTGATGAAAATGGTGTTGTTCCTGTGCACTATGGTGTGACCAAAAGATTTATAGGAGAAAAAGAGATAATGTTAGAAAAAATATATGCAAATACAAATGGACAACGCCTGGACCAACATATTTTTGCAGTGGGTTATGTGGCTAGAGCGTTGATGAAAAAAATAGTACCTAATGATGAGAATTTAGCTGAGGCTGTGTATGGCGCAGGGTGTTGGCATGATATAGGGAAGATAGATATTGGTTTTCAAGATTGGATAAAACTCAACAAGAAGTTTAAAGAGATTCCTGAAGAAGGAGAGCATATTGACAAAAAAACAGGCAAGTTCTCATGGCAGAAGTACCCAAGACACAATGAATTTTCACTATTACTTTTTGAGATTTTATCAGATTTAAACTTGAACAAAGAGTCGATTGAAAGAACAAAACATATTATCTATTGGCATCATGCGAAACCTTTACGAAATAACAAAGATGAAATTAAAAGTGTGGTGGGGATTTATAATAAGATAAATGACTTTGAAAATATTTATAGCGATACCATTGATAATATTAAAGGGATATTTGCAAGTATTGATGATATTTCAAGTGAATATGATGAAATAGATTTAAGTGTAATTCAAATTAAAGTACCTCGTTTTGATGATATAGAAGAAAGATTAGAAGGTATGGATTTACCCAAGTATAAACGCTATTCTGCTAAAGAAAAATTAAAAGATTATAAATTAAATATTGGATTTAACGCAAAAAATGCACTAGCAAGAACAGCTATAGTAACAGCATGTCAAACGAACTGCCGCATAGGCAGCTTGGAAGTTTAAATACCGTTTTGTCCACTGATTAAAGTCGTAAACTGCCGCATAGGCAGCTTGGAAGTTGATAATTCAGCTGGGCGTTTCACAAAAAAGGTAAACTGCCGCATAGGCAGCTTGGAAGGTAACGGAAGTTCTCAAGCGTTGCAAAACAGTGTAAACTACCGCATAGGCAGCTTGGAAGGCTTGTTCCAAGTGTTATGTCTGTATTTGTTTTGTAAACTGCCGCATAGGCAGTTTGGAAGAACAGAAAGAGAATTGTAAGTAAAATAAAAAAGCCAGAATAATTTATAAACTGCCTGTTTCTTAACTCTGTCGTGATATATTGTACTTTGGTACATTTTTGGATTGCGCTTGACACCTCTTCACCGCTTTTTAAATCCTTCTTATGATATAATCATATTCTAAATAAAGCTTAGTAAAAAAGAGTTCCATGCAGTCATCAGATGTCAGTAAAATATTAAACAATAAAGAAAAACTTTTAACGCAGATATATTTTGATTTACAACGGTTTTTTGAGCAGAAGTATGGGAATGATACAGTTGTTTTTATGGAAATCGGTACTTTTTTTGAAGTGTATGAAGTCAATAATGATGAAGAACAGATTGGAAAAGCCAAAGAGATAGCGGAACTTTTAAATATACAGCTTACGAAAAAAAATAAAAAAATTATAGACAATTCTGAAAAAAACCCTCTGCTTGCGGGTGTGCCTGCCGTTTCGTTTGAACGTTATTTAAACCGTTTGATACAGGAGCAGAAGTATACGGTTATAGTTGTCAAGCAAAAGGGAAATCCTCCTAAGATCAGTCGTTATATTTCTCAAATTGTCTCACCCGGTACCAATTTTGAACATATTATTGACAATGATGACAATTACATTGTTTCTGTTTTGATTGACAAGTTTCGTGATATTTATACGGTCGGGTATGCTGCCATTGACGTAACGACAGGAAAAACATGGCTGTATGAGACACACGGGACAAGTGAAGATCCTGCTTATGCACTTGATGAGATTTTTAATCTTTTAAATGTTTACAGAACGAGTGAAATTGTTATGACTTTTTTAGACGGGATTGATGACCAGCGTCATGTGATGCAGTATCTGGAGATTCCCGAACATTATCACTATTCTGTGAATAACAAACGGGCAAAAATAGAGTTTCAAAATGAACTTTTTAAAGAGGTATATCAGATTCGTTCACTGCTCTCTCCTATAGAGCATCTGGATCTGGAACGCTCTCCTATGATTACCGAAGCCTTGGCAATTCTCATCAATTTTGTGATAGAACATGATTATCATATAGTGCAGAAGATGGCGATGCCCCGTCTTATAGACAATCGCCGTTTTATGTATCTGGGCAACAATGCACTGGAGCAGATGGGAATTATTTCCAAAGACAGAAAAGAGTTTACACTTTTAAAAATGCTTGACAAGAGTGCAACGGCTATAGGAAAAAGACTCTTAAAAGAGCGTCTTTTAAATCCGATAATGGAAGAAGACGAACTTGAACGTCGCTATAACCTTATAGAACGGGTTGCTTCACATGTAAGGTATTTGGATGAAATGATGCGGGGTGTTTATGACCTTGAGAGGCTGTCTCGCCGTTTAAGTCTTGGCAGACTGCATCCTTTTGAGATGAATCATATGTATGACTCTATGGTAAGTGTCAAAGAGTTGATGCTCTATGTCAAAAAACATAAGATTCAAAAAACGCCTTTTCATGAGAGTGAAGTGGAAGAGTTCTTACGTGATATAACTAAAACAATCGATTTGGATATATCACGGCGTTTTACCAATGCCACGGTAGATGAAAACTTTTTGATGAGCGGTGTGGATGAGGCAATAGATACTTTGGTCAAAGAAAACAGTGTAATGATGCTTGCTTTTGAAGATATAATTTTGAAAATCGAAGCACTACTGACAAGTGTCAATGCAGGAAGTTCGACAAAAATGGTAACTTTGGGACTTTTGGAAAAAGAGGGCTATTACATCTCTTTGAGCAAAAACAGGTTCTCTTTGATTGAGAGTGAATTTAAAAAACGGGAAGATTTTGCAGATTTCAGTGTAAAAAAACTGACAAACAATGTCAAAATCACCTCTGCTTTTACCGACAGACTTTCTGACAATATCATGAAAAACCGCCGAAAAATTGTTGTTTTGGTAAAAGAGAGATATATCCAACTTCAGGCACTGTTTGAGAGACGCTATTCACTTCTTTTTGACAGAGTTATCAGCTATGTCGCTGATCTGGACGTGGGAGTGAGCTCTTCAAAGGTCGCACAGGAGTACAAACATTCAAGACCGATGATAATCCAGGCTAAAGAAGATGAGAATTTTATGCAGATTATGCAGCTGCGCCATCCTTTGATAGAAGTACAGGAGCGGGGAGGGCTCTATGTTCCCAATGATATAGTGATGGGGAACCGTGACTATATGGACCTGCCTCATCCAAAAACGGTGATGCTTGATGTGGCTGTGCATGACGGGCATGACATTAACGGAGTCCTTTTATACGGTATAAACTCCAGCGGAAAATCCTCTTTGATGAAGAGTATCGGCATTGCGGTATTGATGGCACAGTCAGGTTTTTTTGTGAGTGCTGCGGTGATGAAATTCAGTATTTTTGACTCGCTGTTTACCCGTATAGTCTCTAAGGACAACCTCGCAAAGGGACTCTCTACCTTTGCAGTGGAAATGCTTGAACTTAAAAATATTTTCAACCGCTCAACCGTGAAATCGCTTGTTTTGGGCGATGAAATAAGCCACGGAACAGAAACGCTCTCAGGCGTTGCCATTGTCGCTGCAGCCATACAAAAGCTCTCGCATACTCGATGTCTGTTTTTGTTTGCAACACACCTGCATCAGCTCTCGACGATGGATGAAATTACTTCGCTTGACAATGTTGTCGATTTGCACCTGAGTGTGGAGTATGATGAATCAAATGACAAGTTGATTTTCAATCGTGTGCTTCAAGCCGGAAGCGGCAGCAGCATATACGGACTGGAATTTGCCAAATCGCTCCATATGGACAATGAATTTTTGGAAAATGCCAATGCCATCAGAAAACGTCTTGCCAATGATTATGACGAGCTTGAACTGCTTGTGAAAAAGAAAAAATCCAAGTACAACAAAGAGCTTTATGTGACCAAGTGTGTTATCTGCGGTGCGGTGGCAGAAGATGTGCATCATATATCGCAAAAATCACTGGCTGATGATGCAGGTTTTATAGGGCATTTTCACAAAGACAACAAACACAATCTTGTGCCTTTGTGCAAAGAGCATCACAAACAAATACATGACGGTAAGTTACATGTAAACGGCTTTATAATGACGAGCAAAGGGCTTGAGTTACAGTTTGAAGAGCAGATGAAAAAAACAGAAGTAAAAAAAGTTGTTGCACCTGAAATAAATACAAATATTGAAGTAAAAGAAGTAGAAAATGACGAGCCAAAGGGCTTCGTCCTGGATGACTGGTAAGATTTAAGCCAAGGCTTTTTTGACTGCATCACTGATGCGTTTTCCATCGGCACGTCCGGCTAATTCTTTGCTTGCCATACCCATAACTTTTCCCATCTCTTTCATGCTTGAAGCACCTGTTTTTTCAATGATGGTTTTGATTTTATTTTGCAGTTCTTCATCACTGAGCTGTTTTGGCAGATAAACTTCATAGTATGCTATTTCATCAAGTTCTATTTGCATTAAATCTTCACGGCCTGCTTCTTTGTACTGGCTTGCCGCGTCATTTCTGCGTTTGACCTGTGTCTGAATAATTTTTATGACATCTTCATCACTAAGCTCTTTTCGTTCATCTACCTCTATCTGTTTAAAAGCACTGGTAAGGAGGCGAAGCGCATCTCTTTTTTTTGTATCTTTTGCTTTCATGGCATTTTTTACATCTTGGTTGATTGTTTCTCGTAATGACATTGGTAAAATCCTTGTTTATTGTTTATGGAACTGTAATTGCTAGTATTATAACAAAATTAAGGGACTTTCTTTATGAAAAAAATAAAATTGACTGCTTTTGTATTTCTCTGTGCTGTGGTGTTGTTTAACGGATGTACAGCAAACTTAACTGATCCCGAGATAAATTTTGAACCGCCTGCCTATGTTGAACAGATGCCTGCCAAAGAAGAACAGCAGGATTTTGCCTCGACTGGCAGTATATTCGGACAGGGAGAAAATCCTCTTTTTTCTGATCACAAGGCTATGCATGTCAGTGATATTGTAACTGTAGTTATTTCAGAAACTGCACAAAGTTCAAATACCGGTACAAAGCAGTTGCAAGAGGCTGATACAAGTGCTCTTGGAGGGGGGTTGTTTTCAAGTACAGGTCTCAATTCTGCTGTAAACTCCAAAGTAGCAGACTTGAACGGATTTACGAATGTAGGTTTTAATTCTACATCAAACAGTAGCTATAAGGGATCCGGAAGTGCAACAAAGGATGCAAGCTTTACAACAACTATTTCGGCAAGAATTGTAAAAATTTTAAAAAACGGAAATTATTATATTTCCGGAAAAAGAGAGATTCTGATAGATGACCAGAAGCAGATAATTCAGTTAAGCGGTGTGATCCGTCCATATGATATTGATCAATACAACAGAATCAACTCTACACAAATCAGTGATGCAAAAATATTATATAAAACGGAGGGAGATATGGATCGTGCTACAAAACAGGGATGGGGGACGAAAATTGTTCAATCAATTTGGCCGTTTTAGTTTTGTTACAGCACTTTTTTTAACTTCTGTATATGCAGGGAGTTTTGCGGAGTTTAAAAAGGTGCAGACGGGATCTTTTAACAGCTTTAAAGATAAAAAAGACAGCGAATTCAACAAATATCTTCAGCAGCAGTGGGAAGAATACAGTGCGTATATCTCAACACCCTTATATAAAAAGAAAAAACCAAAGACTGTGCCGGCATTGCATCAAAAAAAAGTTCGAAGTGTCGGTCCGAATTTAGTGATAAAGATAAAACCTTTTGCTGAGAAAAAATCCGCTCCTCAGGAAAAAAAAATAAAAGCTGACAATACAGTTTTTGAGTTTTTTGGAACATCTTTGGGATTTGATGTTGATAAAAAAATAAAAAACGCCAACTTTTATCCCAGAACACAAAAGGGGATTGAGAATTTTTTCAGTGTTGTGGCGACAAGTGATTACGACAGCCTTTTGTACGGGATTGAGAGTACATGTAAAGAGATGCATCTCAATGACTGGGGAGTTTATCTTTTAATAAACAGACTCTCCTATACTCTTTTTTCTACACCGGATAATGAAAAATTATTGAGCTGGTTTTTGTTGAATAAGCTTGGCTACAGAGTCCGTGTAGCTTTGAGTGCAGACAAACATATAGTTTTACTTCACAGCGTCAAAGGCAAGATCTACTCTACACCAAACTATACACTGGACAATAGAAAATTTTATGTCATTTCTAAATATAACAAAGAAAATATTGCGAAAGTCTATACGTATAAAAATGATTATCCTGAAGCAACAAAAGCACTTGATTTTACGTTAAAAACACTTCCTGTACTTGCAAAAAAAATCCAAACAAAAACTGTTTCTTTCAAAGAACATGGAAAAGTTTACACTTTTTCTTATCGGTATAACCAAAATCTCATTGATTTTATGAAAACATATCCTCAGGTGGAATATAAAGTTTTTTTCAATGCACCTTTGGAGTATGAGACATATAAAGACATAGCAGGGGATATCAAGAAATATACTGAGAAGAAAAAAGCAAGTGAAGCTTTGGATTTTGTACTGCATTTTGTACAAAAAGCTTTTATATATGAGCGTGATCAGGAACAGTTTGGCAGAGAAAAAGTTATGTTTGCAGAGGAAACACTTTATTATGAGAAATCAGATTGCGAGGACAGAGCTGTATTGTATGCCCGTTTGGTGAAAGATTTATTTGGTATTGGTATTGTGGGTGTTCAGTATAAAGATCACATGAGTACTGCTTTACATGTACCGATGGCAGGGGAGAGTGTACAGGTATCAGGACAAAGGTATGTTGTAGCGGATCCGACATATATAAATGCTTCTTTGGGACAAAGTATCCCCAAGTACAGATCTGTCATACCCGAAAGCTTTGTTTATGTAAAATAGGATTCAAATCTCACTGTAAATCGAACAACTGTTTTTTCCGTTTTTTTTGGCAACATACATGGCTTTGTCGGCATCATTCATAATATTTTCTATGTTGTGTTTTTCATCGGGAAAGATTTTAATGCCTATACTTGCACCAATGTGAATTTCATTTCCTTCAATGACAAATGTCCGAGAGAGGGCTTCTATGATAGAGTGGCATTTTTTTTGTGCATACTCTTTGGCGGCCTCTTTTGTCTCTGCTATATTTACTAAAATGATTGCAAACTCGTCACCGCTGATTCTTGCAAGAATATCTTCTTCTCTTAAGATGCTTCTCATTCTGTGTGAGACTTGAATGAGAAGTTCATCTCCGACATGGTGGCCATAGGTGTCATTGACCTGTTTGAAATTGTCCAAGTCTATAAATAAAAAAGCATGAATAAAGCTATGTCTGATTGCCTTTGCATTCTCTTCATGGAGTCTTTGCAATAAAGCTTTTCTATTCATGAGTCCTGTGAGAAAATCATGATTTGCCTGATATTGAGCCTCTTCCTGTGCATTTCTTAAGTCTGAAATATCATAAAACTGTGCAATAAAATTAATAATTTCACCGTTTTTATCTTTAATAGCAGTAATGGAGAGTCTTTCAGGATAAATTTCACCGTTTTTACGTTTGTTGTAAATATCACCTTTCCATTGTCCGGATGAAAGGAGTTGATGCCACATGTTGGCATAAAATTCTTTACTGTGTTTGCCCGATTTTAGCAGCTTTGTGGTTTGTCCTATAATCTCATTTGCTTTATATCCTGTAATTCTGGTAAAAGATTTATTGACTTCAAGTACAACACCGTTTTTGTCAGTAATGACTATAGCCTCGTGTGAGTCGAATGTATGGGAAGCTATACGTATTTTTGCAAGAAGTTTGTCCTCTTTTCTGATTAGAGCGTTAATATAATAGAGGAGGAGAAAAAAAGAGATAAAAGAGAGAATCCAGAAGATAATTGTATATGTAAAAACCTGTTTTATATCTTGTTGTGTCTGCAGGGCATCTGTTACAATGGTATTGAGAATGTGGCTTGACACATTGTAAAGTTGTGTAATGTATTGTGAAGCAGTCTGAAACCATATTTTTGCATCTTCTTTGGATGAGAGTTTATCCTGAAAAAACATTGTTCTTAAGGCAGCTGTTTTTTGTACAGTCTCTTTTTGTATGAGTTGTTTGAAAATATTTTGTGTGTTTTTTGAAGCACATATGTAAAAAATAGTCTGGAGCTTTTTCTCTTTTTCCTGCAGGAGATGAATATAATGTATATACTTTTCATTTTTTTTGGGAGCGAGTATCTGGTTATAAACATATGCTCTTTCCTGTCCCACATACTCTTTAAGTTTTTGAAGTTCAATAAGGGCTTTGCCGTTATATGATTTTGATTCCAAATTATGCATCAGTGTAGTAATAGCCTGAAGCAGCTCTTTATTGAGGGTATTATAATATTGCATTTCATCCCAAAAGCTGATTTGTGTTTTAAGAACTTTTCTTCTCACTGCCGCAATAGAATGAAACTGCTTTTTAAGATACTGATATGCATTTGAAAAATGAATCAGATCCTGATAGGCACTGTCTGTATGCTTATACTGTTTTTCCAGATTTTTTCGGATTATTTCATCTTTTGAAACAAGGTACCCTGCACTCAGTCCTCTTTCAAGTTGTAAATTATGAATGAGTTTACTGAGAATTTTTGTTTGTTTTGCAGAGAATGCATAGGAAGTACTGTTCTTATACTTGATATAGTTTTCATTTACCAAAGAATAAGAAAAGTAAAGTAATGCAATGGCAGGAAGAGAAAAAATAAGGATAATTTTTATCTGCAAAGATTTTAAATTCATATTTAATGATATGCTGATATAGATTAAAAGATATCATTACATGTATTGAAAATGTTAAAAGTTAAAATCATGTTTCACATTGAAACACAATTTAATAATTAATAGCAACCTTGTATGTCGGATCATCTTCTTCATAACTGCAATGCGGTCCGGCTTTTTTCATGATTTTTTTACAGTCATCACTTAAATGGCGCAAAAGAAGATTTTTGCCGGCATCTTCGTATTTTTTTACGAGAGAATCTATGGCTTCGACACCGGAAAAATCCAATACTCTCGCATTTTTAAAATCAATGACAACTTTTGGCGGATCATTTTGAATGTCAAAATTATCTGAAAAAGTTGTAGCACTTGCAAAAAAGAGCGGACCTTCAAGTTCATATACTTTTGTTCCGTCTGCTTCTGTATGTGTTTTTGCCCAGATGCGCGCATGCTTCCATGCAAATACAAGTGCAGAGATGATAACACCGGCTATGACTGCAACAGCCAAATCTTCTACAACTGTTATAATTGTCACAACGACCATTACAAAAACA
Source organism: Sulfurimonas sp. ST-27 (assembly GCF_048081595.1). GTDB lineage: Bacteria > Campylobacterota > Campylobacteria > Campylobacterales > Sulfurimonadaceae > Sulfurimonas > Sulfurimonas hydrogeniphila. The sequence continues at coordinate 1,426,925 of NZ_CP182226.1, read as the reverse complement.
TCGGCACGAGGCATATGTTTGAGATGTGAGAAGCTCGACCACTCAAATGTTCCTATACTCACCATAAACATAATACCCACAAGAACACCGACTGGAATGGCATTTAAAACATCTGTTAAAGAGATGACCAAGATCAAAAGTCCGACGGCTGCCGTAAAAGAGGAAAGCCGTCCGAGACCGCCTGATGTATAGTTGATGATACTCTGCCCGATCATTGCACATCCCGCCATGCCTCCAAAAAATCCACAGGCGATATTTCCGGTTCCCAAAGCGATACACTCCTGGTTTCCACTGCCTCTTGTCCCACTCATTTCATCTAAAACTGCAAGTGTCAAGAGTGATTCTATAAGACCGACAAGAGCCATAATAACAGCATAAGGAAGAACCATGACAATGGCATCCATACTAAAAAGCGTATCGGGAATAATGAGATGCGGCAGTTTCCCTTTAAACTCTGACAAATCGGCCAATGCTCCGACTGTGAGTGTGTCTAAATGAGTAAAATACACCACAAGTGTTAAAAGGACGATGGCAACAAGTCCTGAGGGAACAGCCTTTGTATATTTTGGCAAGAAGTACATTATAAACATGGTAATGGCTACGATAACATACATATTTAAACCCTGTCCCTCAAAGAATTTAAACTGTGCCATGGCAATAACGATTGCCAGACCGTTTACAAAACCATACAAAGCAGGTTGGGGAACAAGACGGATAAATTTTCCAAATTTCAGCACTCCTACAGCAACCTGAATAAGTCCTGCTATGATGGTTGCCAGCAAAACATAGTGGAGCATATGGAAGTAGAGCTCATCTCCGCTAAACCCCTGGGCTGTGAGTTTTAGGTTTGCTTCTATAACAAGCCCGACTATAACAACAGCGACGCTGCCGGTAGCTCCACTGATCATTCCCGGTTTTCCGCCGATAAGTGCAGTAATAACACCTAAGATAAAAGCAGTATACAACCCTACAATAGGACTGACACCTGCTATAAAGCTAAAAGCAATAGCTTCAGGTACCAGTGCCACTGCAACAACAAGACCTGATAAAATATCGTTTTTTATATTTGGAGAAGTGTATTTTCTTATATCAAACAAATTATGCCTTTAGTGAATCTAATTGTGCTAAAACTTTTTCACGTTTGGCTTCTGCTTCTTTGAGTGCTTCACGATTCTTTGCCAAAACATCTGCCGGAGCATTCGCAACAAAGCGTTCATTGTTCAGCATCCCGCTCAGTTTGCCTATCTCTTTTTGGAGTTTTTCATCCTGTTTTGTCAGTTTGTTGATAATCGGCGTCAAATCAATAGAATCTGTCGGAATGAAAGTTTCGCAGCTGTCTGCGATGTCACTGACCGCATTTTCTATTTTTGTATCGGTAAATTCTACATCTTCCACTTTTGCAAGTTTTGCGATAAAAGGCAACATCATTGCCTTTTCTTTTTCGCTCAGACCGTCAATTTTCACATAGGCTTTTTGGATTTTCTGATTTGCCAAGTCAACCAAAACTTTTGCACGGCGAATGGAGACGATGGCATCCATAATGATGGCAAATGTTTTTTCTTCTTTGCGCTGCTTTGTTTTATGTGGAAATTTCTTAATCATAATAGAATCAGCATTTTCCAAAGAAGTGCCGCTGAGTTCATGGTAGAGATGTTCTGTGATAAACGGCATAAACGGATGCAGGAGTTTCATGGCTTCTTTGAAAATCGCACCAAGTTCTATGATGGATGCTTTGTCTGCTTTGCTCAACTCAATACCCCAGTCACAAAATTCATTCCATAAGAAACGGTACATTGTAAGGGCGGCATCGTTAAACTTGTACTCATCAAGATAGGTACGAACCTCTTTTGTGGCAAAATTCAAACGGCTCATCATGTAACGACCAAGATCGGTCTCAACACAAAAACTCTCCATATCAGGAAAAGTATCACCATTCATTTGCAGGTATTTGCTTGCATTGTAGAGTTTGTTTGTAAAGTTACGGTTTTGTTCGAGTTTGTCAACACTCATTCGTATATCACGTCCCTGAGCAGCAGAAATGGCAAGAGTAAAGCGTAATATATCAGCAGAGTATTTATTGACCATATCAAGAGGATCAATGACATTGCCTTTTGATTTGCTCATTTTCTGACCGTGTTCATCACGCACAAGAGCATGCAGATAGATGTGGTTAAACGGCAGTTCTCCTATAAAATGTTCGCCCATCATCATCATTCTTGCAACCCAGAAGAAAAGAATGTCAAAACCGGTAATAAGCAAAGAGTTTGGATAAAAATCTTTCATATCCTGTGATTGAAAAAGCTTGTCCATCTCGGTATCACCTTGACCCCAGCCAAGTGTAGAGAATGGCCACAAAGCAGAAGAAAACCATGTATCGAGTACATCAGGGTCTTGAGAGATGTTTTTTGAAGCACATTTTGGACACTCTGTCGGATGTTCATTTTCTGTTGCCCATTCATGGTCACAATCCCCGCAGTAAAAAACAGGAATCTGGTGTCCCCACCAGAGTTGACGGCTTATACACCAGTCACGAAGTTCACCCATCCAGGAGTTGTAGGAGTTTATCCAGTGCGGCGGAAAAAATTTTGCTTCACCTGCATTTGTTTTTTCTATGGATTTGTCAGCGACTTCTTTACGTACGAACCATTGTTTTGAAATATACGGCTCTACTACATTTTTACATCGGTAACAGTGTCCGACCTGATGTTTATGGTCTTCTATCTTAACGATATAACCCTCTTCCTGGAGTCTTTTTACAATAGGCTCTCGTGCTTCAAGGCGTTCCATTCCTTTGAACTCTCCGGCATAGTCATTTAAAATACCTTTTTCATCAAAAACCGTAATAAATTCCAAATCATGGCGTTTTCCGACTTCGTAGTCATTCTGGTCATGTGCAGGCGTGACTTTTACGACACCTGTTCCAAACTCCGTATCGACATAAGCGTCTGCAATAATTTTAATCTTTCTATCAAGAAGCGGTAAAACAACTTCTTTTCCTATGATGTCTTTGTATCTTTCATCATCAGGATGTACCATGACGGCAGTATCTCCAAAATAGGTTTCAGGTCGTGTAGTCGCCACTTCAACACTGCCGCTGCCATCTGCAAAATGGTAAAGCATATGGTAAAACTTACCATCTTCTTCTTCGTGTTCTACTTCGATATCTGAGAGGGCCCCGTCATGTGTGCACCAGTTTACCATGTAGTTTCCGCGAACAATCAAACCTTCATTGTAGAGATGGACAAAAGCTTCTTTGACTGACTTTTGCAGACCTTCATCCATGGTAAAGCGCTCCCTCTCCCAGGCAGGACTTACACCCATTTTACGAAGCTGTTCTGTCATTATGCCGGCAGATTCTTCTTTCCATGCCCAGACTTTTTCCAAAAATGCTTCGCGTCCTATTTCTTCTTTCGTGAGTCCCTGTTCTAAGAGTTGTTTTTCAACAACATTTTGTGTGGCAATTCCTGCATGGTCCGTTCCCGGCTGCCAAAGTGTTTTGTAGCCGTCCATGCGTTTGTAGCGGGTAATGATGTCTTGGAGTGTAAAGGTAAGAGCATGCCCGATATGCAGTCGTCCTGTTACATTTGGCGGTGGCATCATAATAGAGAAGTTTTTATTTTCTTCTTGTATGGCTTTGTTTCCGTCTGTTTCGAAGTATTTTCTTTCTTCCCAAATTTTATAATATTTGTTTTCGGTTTCTTGTGGATTGTATTTGTTGTCTGACATAGTGCGCGCCTTAAATTATCTAAATTAAAATTGCGCGATTATATCCAAAAAGAGGTGAGTATTTGCTTAGAAATTGCTATATGCCGGTTACTCTCTTTTTTATCTCTATCTTATCATTGTACATATTTTTATCAGCTACTTCTATAACCTGTGGCAGGAGATCATTTTTTTTAAATTTGGTTACACCAAATGAAAAACTGACACGAAAGGTGTCGTTGTGTGCTTTTAATTTTTTGCCAAGAACATTTTCTCTGATTGTATTTAAAAAAGAGCTTGCTTTTTCCTCGGAGACACTGTCGCCAAAGAGTATGATAAATTCATCACCTCCGTAGCGTATGACAGGAATTTTTAATTTTTTCAGTTCATTTGTCAAAAATATTAAAACTTTATCACCGATAATGTGGCCATGTGTATCGTTCACCTGTTTAAAATAGTTCAGATCTATAATAGCAAGCGTTCCATTATGCACAAAAGTATTGCCAAGCGGGTCCAGGTGAGTATCATGAAGCCATTTTCTGTTATATGCGTGGGTCAGTTCATCTTTGTAAACAGATTCTTTGAGTTTTTCAATTTCTTGACGAAGATATTGCGTCTCTTGCAACACCTGATTGAGAATTTTTTCATCTTTGTTCTCAATAGCATGAATGGCCCTGTTTGTATTTTCACTTAAGGCCTGTACATTTTTGGATGTTTCATTTTGTAAAGTTGTAAATCGTGAACATTCAGTTTCTATAATTTTTCTTGAAAGGCTTTCTTCATCTTCTATTTCAAGATTGTTTTTCTTGGCAAAGTCTGAAAAAACTGAAGCATAAATAGTAGGTGTGACAACAGGAATCTGTGCGATAGAGTTTTTTGCCTCATTCGAAACAATCTCTAATATTTTTTTATTTTCTTCCATGGCTTGCCTTAAAACATTTAATTTAAATGATTTTAGCATATCCCAAATAAATTTAACAATAAATAAGTATAATCACACTCTTAAAATTTTTGCCCAAGGAGTTTGTTTATGCCGTTGTCCCGATTAAATGAAGAACAGTATGCCGCTGCAACATCTCCTTACAGTAAAAATCTCATCATTGCCTCTGCCGGAACAGGAAAAACCTCGACTATTGTCGGCAGAATCGGACATCTTTTAAACAATGGCATTGCACCAAATGAAATTCTTCTGCTGACTTTTACAAACAAGGCGGCAGCAGAGATGGTGGCACGTGTTGCAGAGTATTTCGGTGCGGGTGTTGCCAAAAAAATTGATGCGGGAACATTTCATGCGGTCAGTTACAGATGGCTGAAAAAAAGAGACAAACGAGTGGTGCTCAAACAGCAGAGAGAACTCAAAACACTCTTTCGCTCTGTCTTTGAAAAGCGCTCTTTTATGCATATAGAGGCTGAAGTACAGCCCTACGGCGGGAATTATCTGTACGATTTGTACTCTTTTTACCAAAATACGGAACTGCAAAATAATTTTGAAGACTGGCTTATAGAAAAATATCCCGAACATGAACTCTTTGCTCTGATATATGCCGATATAGTCGATGAATTTGAAGCACTGAAAAAAGAGTACGGTTTTTTAAATTTTAACGATTTGCTGTTGAACTTCAGAGAGATGTGCAAAAATGACGAACTGGGATATAAAGAGGTTTTGGTGGATGAGTACCAAGACACCAATGCCCTGCAGGGAACGCTTATAGATGCGATGAACCCGCCCTCGCTCTTTTGTGTGGGGGATTATGATCAGAGTATTTATGCTTTTAACGGTGCTGATATCGGGATTATAGGCTCCTTTACGACAAAATATCCTGATGCGGTTGTGCATACTCTGACAAAAAACTACCGCTCTTCCGTGCCTATTCTCTCTCTTGCAAACAAGGTCATTGAGCATAATGAGAGGATTTATCCGAAAAAACTGGAAGTGACACGTATATATGATGCGCAGGCGCCAAAACTTTTGGCATTTGATGAGCTGTTTGACCAGTATCATGCCATGGCTGCCATGATTCGCGATACGCAGACACCAAAAGAAGAGATAGCCGTTATTTTCCGCAACAACTCCTCGGCTGACGGCATAGAGGTAGGACTTCGTGAGCTTGATATTCCCTGCAAACGCAAAGGAGGCACAAGTTTTTTTGATTCGCGCGAAATAAAAGCGATACTTGATTTATATACACTGCTTGTGAACGAGTCGGATATGATGGCTTTTATACATCTCTTTGAATTTGCACGGGGCATTGGCTCTGCTATGGCAAAAGAGCTCTATATTGCACTCAAAGCTTTAGGGCAGGGGAGTATTTTTTACGGGCTGTATGCGCCTGATGAGGGGATGAAAAATCCTTTTGAAAAGCGCAAACTCAACCATCAGCTCGGTCTTTTTGATGATTTTTTGGAACTCGGTGCTGTCGGAAAATATGCAAAACTCGGATTTGAAGCAAAATTTATGAGAAACCCGGTACTCAAACATCCAAAACTTACAAAAGAGAGCGCGACTTTTTTGCATAATTTTTACTTGCTTTTTCGTGATCTAAAAGGGGTGAAACAGCCAAAAACAGTCGTGAAAAAAATTGCAAATTCATCGCTTTACATGTATATATCCGATGTACTTGCAACTAAAAGAGCGACACTCAAAGACGGTTCTGTTGATGAGAAACAAAAAACGGAAGCACTGAGCAGAATACAGAGAAAAACTCTGCTCTTAGAAGAGCTCTCAAAACCTTACTCTGAGCATGAACGTTTTTTAAATGCGATGATTTTGGGTTCATCCGACTTGACGCAGGGAGAGGGGGTTAATCTCTTGAGTGTGCATGCAAGCAAAGGGCTTGAATACAAAGAAGTGTATGTGATAGATTTGATGGACGGGCGTTTTCCAAACAGAAAACTGATGCAACGGGGCGGGAGTCTTGATGAAGAGCGACGGCTTTTTTATGTGGCGGTCACACGGGCAAAAGATATACTCTATTTGAGTTATGCCAAATACGACAAGATTAAAAAACAGAACTTTGTGCCAAGCCAGTTTTTGTATGAAGCCGGAATGGTTGTTAAAGATGAAGCTTACAGGAAAATGGTAATGCAGGAAGAAAAAGAGGAAGAGTAGTTTTTCGAACCTGTACTTTTAATTCTAAACAGTCGGCACTAAAGTACCGATTCCATGGAATATGCGGTTTGTTCGGAACCCATCCTTTAGGGTGGGCTGAGAGTGGCTGGAAAGCAACAACAGTCGGTGCTACAGTACCGATTCCGGACACAATGCCATATTAGCTTTCATTGCGTAACTTTCTGGTTTCCAAAAAGAAACTGTGTCCAAGATATATCACATAAAAAACAGATGCAAAAAATATAACGAAAGGGATGAGTGAGAGCAGATAAAGTCCCAATGTTTTGAGCCTGAGTGTATTGGCATGAAAAAACCTGATTTTCATCGCTTCTTCTTTGGTACATATTGCCGAAGAGACATCATAGATCATCATTTTATGAAAGAAGTAATACAGCGGAAAATTGAATGCTATGATGTTTACAACGGGTATAAAATACAGGGGAATAAATACAAAAAACAGGACAATCATAACAAACATCCATTTCAGTGTTAAAAATATGCCTTCTGCTGCATTGGAATAGCCTATCATTGCTACATCCTGATAGTGCCTGTAGTGAATTTCTTTCAAAATAGCATGGGTTAAAAAGCCGATAACAAGCAGTGCTACAAATATAGAAGCATACAATGTCATGAATCCGCCTATGGTATAGATAAGAAAAGTGGCTATCCAGGAAGTCAGCGCACTGCTCATAAGAAACTTCATGATGCCTGTACCTGCGAGTGTGGCTTGAAAGCTCTCTGTATGGGGTATGCCGTTTTGGATCGTCGTTTGTGTGCTTTGTATCTCCATGGTTGTGAGCTGGTCAACACCAAGACCGGCAACGATAAAAAAGAGAATATACAAAATTAGCATACTGATGACAAAAGGCATGAGTGAATACATCAGCATTTTTTTTGTAAAAAGGTCTTTGATACTCAGAGCAAGGATGTTTGTCTCATTCTCCATTTATATATTTTCCTCAATGATTTGAAATGCTTTTTGTGTATCGTCTGCACTCATTTTTCCTGATTTGTAAAAGAGAACTTTGCCGTCTTTTGAAAAAATGACGATATTTGAAGCATCATCCGCTATCTTCCACTCTTTTACCAGAGTTTTGTCTTTGTCCTTTACATAGATCGTTTTTGGAAATTCTTTTTGTTTGCCTTTGAGGATGGCTTCGATTGCGAAGTTTGGTTTCCATGTTGCCGCCATATTGACAATGGCAATACTGCCAAACGCTCCTTTTTCTCTGTAGTGTTGTCTCTTCAGTGCCTGAGAAAAATCTTCATTGACATCTTTTTCATCAGGATCAACATAAAACATGACAAATACTTTATTTTTAAGCATATTTGAGTTCCATGCGCCCCCTGTTACCAGTCCGCCTTTTTCACCCTCTATTGTTACATTTTTTGGTGCTTCCCCGATTGTAAGTGCATACAGATTGAGGGTGGTTAAAAGTGCTGCCAGTGTTAGTTTTATTTTCATCGTTTACTCCATAGTTTTTGGTTAAGTTGTAACTCTCCTACAATTCCCAGTGCCAAATGCAGGGTTTGTATATATTGCATTGCTATTTTATACTTTAAAAGTGAATGAAATACAGACGGCTCAAAAAGATCTTTATTATACTCTATTGCCATATAAATATTTCCTCCCAAAAAAGAGACATAGAGAGGGTGTTTTGATTTTTTTTTCAAATGCAGAAGTTTACTCATAAGTGTATGTGTCAAAATATAGCGTGCTTCAATTTGATCGTTTGAATAGACAACAAACTCTTTTTCAAAGGCAATATTGTCCATTTTTACAAGTTCGCTGCGGCTCATATTGTTTGCCTGCAGCCAGTTGCCGATAAGCGTGCCAAATGTATTTTGGGCACTGTCGGGAAGAATGACGGTTTGGGATGCAAAATGTTTGTTAAATTCGCAAATAATAAAAAGACCTTGAAATATTGTGCTCCAGCTTATTCTGCCTTTTGAATCTTTATGTTTTTTTTGGGCATGAATATCTGAGAGTTCTATTTTTATTCCATCAATTTCTCCTCGAATATAGTCATTGCCGCTGAATTTGTCAGGCCGTGCGGTAAAAATCTTTGAACGGGTAAAATTCTCTTGTGCAATATGCGCATTTGGCAGATAAGTGAGATTTTTATCGATCTCTTGAATCAAGGGCTCAATGATGAGGCTCTTAAACTGGGCGGTATAATCTTTGATGAGGTATTTGTATATGCCTCCGCCCACAGCGAGGTACACAACTGCTGCAAAAATCCAGGCTTCAATGTTTTGGATGTTTTTTAAAAGTGCAAAGGCAAAAAGCAGGACAATAACAGTATATACAATACCGATATTGATAATCTTTTTTTTAAGTTTTTCTCTTTCATTTTCAAGTTCCTGCAAAACAGGGTAGAGTGTTTTATAGTAAAAATCTGTCAACTCACTGATATTTTTCATATCTTAAGAAAACAGCTCTTTGACATTGACATTTTTTCTCTCGTCTTCACTGATGACAAAAACATCTTTTTTCTTGTAGCCCATCATATTTGCCATGATATTTGTAGGAATCTGTTCAAGTGCATTGTTGTAATCCGTAACGGCTTGATTGTAAGCACGGCGGGCTGCCGAGATCTGTGCCTCTACTTCATTGAGCGAATGTTGCAGATGCAGAATATTTTCATTTGCTTTGAGCTCAGGGTAGTTCTCAACCGCAATCATAATTGAGCCAAGAGCAGAACTCATTTTTTTGTCCAAATCTATTTTCTCTTTGTTACTCAGATTTGTTTTGTTTGCCTGGGCACGGAGTTTTGTTATATCTTCAAGGATTGATTTTTCATGCTGCATATACTTACTGACACCGGCAACAAGATTTGGTATGAGATCATAGCGTTTTTTCAAAAGCGTATCCACCGAAGCAAAAATATTTTCAACCTGATTTTTCTTGGCAACAAGCGAGTTGTACATAAGAATGAGAACTATGGCAAGCACTATGAGAATTATAAGCGGTGTGGACATACAAGCAACCTTTTTTAATATAAGTATATTTTATCTGTTTATGTTTTAATCTGCACTTATGGCGTTGGCCGCCGCATAGGCACTTGCCCAGGCAAAAGCAAAGTTGTATCCGCCGCGTTTGCCGACGACATCGAGACACTCTCCTATAAAGTAGAGATTTTTCTGTTTTTTTGATTCAAATGTTTTGTTGTCTATTTCTAAGGTATTTATGCCCCCGCCGCTGACTTCTGCGTGCCGAAATCCATGCGTGTCTGTTACCTCAAATCGCCAGTTGAGCATCAGGTTTGCTATTTTTTTGGAGAGTTTTGTATCTATATTTTTGCTCTCAGGGTTGAGATGCAGGTCCTGCAAAATACCGTTTGCTATTTTTAAGGGAACTAAGCCGACCAATACATCCAAAAGAGTAAACGCAGGCATGTTTTTCTTTACATGTAAGAGATGGGCAGAGAGTTTTTGTGCTGTAAATTCAGGAAGCAGGTTGATGGAAATATCTACAGCCCCGTACTCCAAGAGTGCTTGTGAGGCATGCTGGGAGATATCCAAAATAGCAAAACCGGAAACACCGTAATTTGTAAAAAGCACATCGCCGTTACATGTAAGCTCTTTTTGCTGATTGACAAACAGCGTTACTTCGGCATTGATTTTGGCTCCGCTCATTTTGTGGGCTGTTTTAGAATTGAGGTGGAGTTGTACCAAAGAGGGGTAGGCTTCAATGACAGTGTGCCCAAAGGCTTTGGCAAACTCCTCGGCATCGGCATTACCGCCCAAATGAGAAGCAGCACGCGAACCGCTGGCAACGACAACACTGTCATAGTTCTTTGTCAGTTTTTTTATATCGGTAATTTTGTGTTCGGTATGAAAAACAACGCCAAGGCTCAGGGCATATTCTATAAAAATCTTGGCAACACTTTTTGCTTCATTACTCAGAGGATAGGCTCTGCCGTCATCCGTTACATGTAAGAGCAGTCCGATTGATGCGGCAAATTTTTCAAACTCTTTAAAACCGAAGTTCTTGATGGCATACTCTGCAAAGTTCGGATTTTGAGAAAAAAAATCGTTTACATGTAAATTTTTGTTTGTAATATTACAGCGTCCGTTTCCAGAGACGAGAATTTTTTTTGCCGGTTTGGTATTTTGCTCATAGAGCGTTACATGTAAGCCTGCTTTTGCACAAAAGACGGCACACACAAGCCCGCTTGCACCGCCTCCGATGATTGCAACTGATTTTGCCATTACAGATGTACTACCTTTGCTCCAAATCCGCCCATATGCTGTGGGGCATCCTCAAATTTTTTCACTCGCGGGTGGCGTTTTAAAAACTCTTTGACCGCATAAGAGAGTTTTCCTGTGCCTATGCCGTGATAGACTATGACTTCATCCCAACCGTTGATAAGGGCGTCGCTTAAAAATTTGTCTAAGACTTCACAGGCCTCTTCGGCTCTTAAACCGTGCAAGTCACATTTGAGTCCCGCTTTTTTCTCTACATGTAAACTCAGATTTGTCGCCGGTTTCGGTTGAATGATTTGTGTAGGTTTGAGATGTTTTGTTTTGACGCGAACCCGCATACCGTCCACTTCTATGGTCGCCTCGTTTTTGCCTTTCATGGAAACTATCGTTCCTTTTTGGGAATGGTATTTGACTTTGTCTCCGACTTTAAACTCTATATTTCTTTTGTCCTCTTTTTGTGTCTGTTTTGGCAGTTTTTTGTTTGCTTTGTTCATCGCACGGTGAATCTCTTTGACATCGCCTGCTTTTGCCGCATTTTTGGCTTCGTTTATGGCAACATCATAAGAGTGCTTGAGTGCTGCTTTTTCTTTTTCAAGTTCACGCAAAAGCTGTTCTTTTTGTTCTTTGAGGGCATGCTCTTTTTTATGAATTTCATCCAGTTTTTCATCGACTTTTTGATGTTTTTGCCTGAGTTCGCGTTCAAGCTGTGAACCGCGCTCGATCAAGAGTGAAAGTTTTTCCGAGTTGTCGCCATAGACTTTTTTTGCCTCATTGACAATGGTATTTGAGATGCCGTAACGGCTTGCTGTCTCAAATGCGTAACTTTTCCCGATGATACCCTGCATAAATTCATAAGTGGGTTTTCTCTGCTCTTCATCATAAATGGCAGCCATCAGTTCCACATCATCACGGTCTGCCATCAGTGCAGCAAGGCGTTTGTGGTGGGTGGTCACAACCACTTTTTGTCCGCGTTTGATTAAATCATCGAGGATGACCTTAAAAAGCGCCGCCGCTTCATCAGAGTCTGTTCCGAGTTCTATCTCATCGACTCCGATGAGTGCTGATTTGTACTCAAATATACGTGAAAACTGCTGCATTCTGCCTGCAAAAGTCGAGATGTCGTTTTTGACATTTTGCGGATCATCTATAATGGCCTGTATCGCTTTAAAATTGCCTATATGTGACTTTGTCTCATTAAGCTGCATCGGTATAATGTATTTTGCCATAAAAGAAGCCGCCAATATGGACTTCAAAAGCATGGTTTTTCCGCCGGCATTAACACCCGTAATCATTAAAATATTTTTGGAAAAGTCAACATTGATAGGTTTTGCATTATGCAAAGCAGGATGAATAAAACTGTTGAGCACTATTTTTGTATCTTTTTTGCTTTTGACGAGTTGCAGGTTTTTGCTTTTTGCAAAGAGTACCCGTGCCTGATAGTTGTCAAATTTGGTAAACTCTTTGTCTATAAAGTTGATAAAAGGCTGCAGTTCATAGAGTTTTTTTGAAAACTCTTTGGCATATTCGTAAAATATTGCTTCACGTTCTTGCTCTATAAAACGAATCTGCTCTTTTGATTTAAGTACGCTGTCGGGTGCAACATAAAAAAATCCACCGGTACTTCTGCCAAGTATGGCACCTTTAAGGACATGATTAAATCCGCCGCGCACAAGCAGACACTCTTCATTGTTTACAAAGTGAACCTGTGTATCGACAAGGTAACCGGCGAGTTTTGAACTCGACATCATTCTTTTGAGCGCGCCTGAGATGTTGCTTTTGTGCTCTTGTATGCGTTTACTGAGAGTAAAAAGGTTTTCATCCAGATTTTCTTCAAATTTTCCGTCATTTGTGAAATATTTTTCTATTTCCAAAAACTGTTCCGGGATGATGAATTTATCCATCCACTCTCCGATTAGGCCCTCAAGTTCTCTGTTTTTAAAATAACGAAAATAGCGTACAATTTTGACAATCTCAAAAATCTGTTCAAAATTTAAGACACCGTGTTTTTTCAAATGCCCTTTGATTTCAAAAAAATCACTTACTTTAGGCGGGGCTTTAAACTCCAGCTTATCCAACTCTTTGATATAACGAAAATGCAGTTCCTGATCACCTTCAATGTACAAAGAGTGTTCACGGGAAAAAAAACTTTTAAACTGTTCTATATGTTCAACTAAGTCAAGTTGGTGGATGAGGGTATCGACTCGGGAACTTTTAGCAGTTTTATTCACAACTGTCTGCACTTATCATCTCTGCATAGTGGGGTGTGTTCTTTTTGCCTATGAAGGTGTAGGTTCCTGTACTGAGGGAATATATGTCTGCATTGACATCGACGCCGTTACATGTAATCGTTTTTCCCTGTTTGTATTTTATTATTGTCTTGAGCATTTTGTCTCTTTGTGCCTGATTATATTTGTTGTAGGTAATGGCACCGAGTATGATAAAGAGCAATACAGCTCCGATAAGAAGTTTTTGCAATTTGTCAAGTTCTGTAAAATAATGCAGTGCCGCGAATAAAAGTGTTACTATAATTAAACCGTAAATATATGCCATTACAGTGTGCCTCTGATTTGATAGGTAATATCACCTGCACCAAAACCGATGATGAGCCCTTTATCAAGTGTTTCCAAGTCTTTATTGTCTTTTATAACTTTTATAGTATTGTTACTGCGGGATATTTTGTCCGCTAGAGTAAGGTTGTAATGTTTGAAATTTTCTTGAAAATCAATATCGCGCGGTGCTTCTCCCGCTGCCCATACAGGGAGGATGATAAGCTCGGCCGCTCCGTCGAAACATTTGATGAATTCCTCCAGATTGTCAATGGTTCTGGAGTATTTGTGCGGCTGCCAAATGGCTGTAATTTTGTCAAAACCTTTGAGCATGGCATACTCTTTGACCGATTCAAAAGTGGCTTTGATCTCTGTCGGATGGTGTCCGTAATCATCTATGATGACACTGTCGTGCTCAAATCCGACAATATCAAAACGTTTTTTAATACCTTTGAAGTTTAAAATATTTTTGCGTATATCTTCTATGGACATGGATTCATGTGCCGCAAGTATCGCGAGGGCTGCATCAATGGCAATATGCTTGCCAAATCCCCAGACATCAAAACTGCCAAAATCACGGAAGGTAAAACGGGTATGGGGCTGATTGTTTATGAGTACGAACTCTATGTTTTGTATCTCTTTGCTGGGATAAAGCCACTTGGCTTCAACTTCATTGACCAGTGTTGCCAAAAATGGGTCTTCGGCATTTAAAACTTTGAGTGGTGCAAGATTTATGAAAGTTTTGTACGAATCATAAAATCTTTCATAATTGTAATCATAATACTCCATATGCTCAGGCTCGGCATTGATGACGATGGCACAATGCGGGTTAGAGTTTATAAAACTGCCGTCACTCTCATCGGCTTCAAAAATCATAACATCATTTGTTGCATCGTAACGGACGTTTGAACCAAACTCTTTGGATTCTGCACCGATAATGGCAGAGCCGCTCATAATAGCTGAGAGAATTGCTGTCGTTGTGCTCTTTCCATGCGCTCCGGCAACAGAGTAGACTTTTTTGTCATGAAGAATTTTAGGCAGTGCTTCACGGCGGGCAAGCACTTCTATACCTTTTTCTTTGGCTGCAATAATTTCGGGATTGTCAGGACGGATAATCGCAGAGTGTACTACCAGATCATGATTTGTAACAGCATCTGCAGAATGAGGTATGGTTACATGTAAACCAAGAGCGCGCAGTTTTTTGGTAATAACAGTCTCCTTGATGTCAGAACCGCTGACTTCATGCCCTTTGTAATGCATATACTGTGCAAGTCCTGAGATACCGATGCCGCCGATGCCGATGAAGTGTATTTTCATGCTTTTGTGCCTTTGTCTTTCATTGTGTCGAGCAATTTTTGTGCCTCTTGCTGAAATTCGCTTATGTAAAATGTTCCCGCTCTTTGTGTCGCTTCCAAATCTGCAACTCTGTCAAGGAAGTCATCAAAAGAAATTTTTTCCTCTGCTGCTATCCAGTGCAGTTTTAAAGCATTTGAAAATTTTTCGTCATTGCTAAGCCCGCTGAGTACCTCAAAGAGGGCAGCAGCATCATTTGCCTTACCGGCGGAGTAGTGCTCTATCGCATATTCATACAAAGCACGCAGGGTTGCAAAATCCTGCACTTCGTTCATATCCATGGCTCTGTGGGCTTCGAGTGTTTCGGTAAGCTTTTCCAGCGCCAAATCAAGAATATTTGCATAAAAACCTTGCAGTGTTTCTTCATCGAAACTGTCATGTGCCTGCTGTTCCAAAACATAAAGTGCTGCTATGTCACCGCTTTGCTGGGCTTTGAGGATTTTTTCTTTTAACTCTTTATCTTTGCTCATTTAAACATTCCTTAATTCTTACAAGTGCATCTTTTGTTTTTTGGGGATTCTCAACCAGTGCAATACGAATGAACCCTTTGCCCGGGTTGTCGTCTTTTGCATCTTCTCGGGCAAGATATTCGCCCGGAAGTACTTTTACATTGTAGTTTTTGTATAATCTTTTAGTAAATTCAAGCGCATCACCGACATGTATCCAGAGGTAAAATGTAGCATCAGGAATTTTTGTTCCCAATATCTCCTGGGCTATACGAAAGTTTTCCTGATAGACAGCTCTTGCTTTGGCAACATGTTCTTCATCACTCCAAGCCGCTGCTGCCGCATATTGCAAAGGCAGGGGTGAGGCACAGCCTATGTAGGTTCTGTACTTCATATACTCTCCCAGTATTGTGGCGTCACCGGCAATAAAACCGGAGCGAAGACCAGGTGCAGAAGAACGCTTGGAAATGGAGTTAATCACTAAAATATTTTTAAATGTATCATTGTTTACATGTAACGCGGCTTCTAGGAGTGAAGGCATCGGTCTGTTTGTATATATTTCGCTGTAACATTCATCATTGAGCAAAACGAAATCATGTTTGAGCGCGAGTTTGACCCACTCGCCTAGTTCGTCAAGAGTGAGCGTTGCCGTAGTAGGATTGTTTGGAAAGTTAAGTATAACCAGATCACACTTTGCCAGCTCTTCTTCGTTGATTTCTGGTTTAAAGCTGTTTTTTTCACTCAAATTCAAATGTATCACTTTTGCTCGTGTCGCTGTTGCTGCACCTTCGTATATTTGGTAAAAAGGATTTGTGTAGGCAATAACGGGATTTTTCTTGTCAAAAAGCAAAAACTGCGGGAAGTTAAAAAGAACTTCACGCGTGCCGAATGTGGGAATGATTTGTGCATCGTTCAGCGTGACACCAAAGCGTTTGCCTATAAAATCTCTTTGCGCTTCTCTTAAAATCGTCTCACCGCTGGTCTTTGGATATTTTTTTAAAAGTGCAGTATTGTCAGTTAATGTTTTTTGTATAAAATCAGGTGTTTCAAACTGTGGTTCGCCGATTGTTAAAACAGATGGATAGTAGCCTTTGTTTGGTTGTATATTTTGCAGTAAATTAGTTAGTTTTTCAAATGGATAGGGTTCAAAATTCATAGTTTTCATCGCTTTATTAAATTAAAGCTATTATACTGTACAATAACTAATAAACAATTAAGGAATATGAAAATGAAGATAGTATTATCAGTTGTACTTGCAATGTTGATTGCAGGATGCAGTGACGAGAAAAAATCTGAGAATGTATCGGCTACAGCAGAAGTTGCGAAAGAGGTACAAACGGTCCAAAAGCAACCTGTTCAAACCCGACAAAATGATGCAATGCAAAAAGTTGCTGCAGTGCAAAAAGCCATTGAAACAAAGAAGCTTGTAGTGGTAGAAAAGGTAACAAAAGATGTGCCCCAGACAACAACAGCTGACGGTGCAAAACTTTTTACTGCTTGTTCAAGTTGTCACGGAGCACATGCTGAGAAAAAAGCTTTAGGAAAATCTCAGATAATTAAAGGATGGGACAAAACAAAAATCATAACGGCGCTCAAAGGCTATAAAGACGGAACATACGGCGGAGCTATGAAAGCTGTTATGAAGGGACAGGCAGCAAAACTTTCCGATGCAGACATCAAAGCTTTGGCAGAATATATTTCAAAATTATAAGTTGCAACAGCTATGTATTTTATAGAGCATTGCTACTCTTTTAGATAGTAGTGATTGTTTTTGAGAACAAAAGTGTACTTTTGAGAAGTTGTATCGTTTAACCACTCTGTATAGGCAGCCATATTGAGATTGCTTATTTCATTGGATGTCAGTATACAATCACTGTTTTGACATTCAGTGTGTGCAGAAGTAATGCTTTTTCGACTTTTTTTATCAAAAAAATGTGGGTAAAAATTATCTACATCGTCTGCGAAGTAGAGATACTCTTGCATGGTAAGTGGACCATACAGATTTTCTCCATCAACTACACTTTTTTTCGGTAAAGGATTGGAGGGAAGAATTTTTTTAGGAAAGTCACTTTCTTCTACAACCTTTTCTTGCTTATTCTTTTCTATGGATGTTGTCGGATGTGTTGTTTTTTTTACAACATTGGTTTGTTGAATAACTGTCGTATCTCTTGTTAAAAGAAGAATAAAAATAATAACAAGGAGTAATCCAAGAACCAGATATTCATACAAACCCCAAACTCTCCAAAAGGTCCAAACTCCTTTATTGAAAGGAGTGTTGTGGTTGTTCGACTTTTCTTCTGATTCTAATTTATAGTCATTTTTGTAATATTTACGTGAAAATTGCGACATTGTTAAAATTCATCTTTCGTTAAGGCTTCGTTTTTAAAATATATGAGTTGTGCTCCACTGTCTCTGAAAAAATAGTTCCAAAAGGTTTTTAGTTTTTTAATTTTTGAGAGGTCTTCATCTCCTAAAACACGGACATAGACTTTCGCTCCATTGAGGTGTAAATTGATACCGCGTTCTTTGTTTTGACGTTTAAACTCTTGGTAAAAATCTTTTGAAGCAAGGTTTGGAACCAAATCAAAATCACTGATATTATCTATATTTTTCATTGTAGAGTAGATAATTATTTTATCATTTTTTTTAATATCAAGCCCATCAAAAAAATTATCTAAATTAAGCACGATTTCGTCTGAAGATGTTGACATATCCTTGATGATACTTGTAAGGTCTGTACTTGTAGCATTGTAAACATACCCTGATGTTGAGAATTTTTTAAGCATGGCAACATCCGCACCGCCTACAGCTACTACTTTTACATCAACTTTATCTTTTTTCAGATTTTTTATTTCTGCTTTTGCTACTTTTTCATCATTTATCTTGGCTCCATCGGTAAATATCATAATGGTTCTTTTTCCTCGATTTTGAAGGGGTAAAACTTCCATTGCTTTTTTAAGCCCACTGCCTAAAAAAGTGTCATTTCGTGAAACTTTTATATTTTCAGTAATGGAGAGGAGGCGTTCTTTGTTTTTTAGGTTGTCAGCTAAAATTTTACTGCGTTTTTGAGCAGGCATGTTTTTTTTACCGTCAAAAGTGATGATACTTACTTTTGTGTTTTTTGCCTTGTTTTTTATGAGATGCTCCATTGCAGTTTTTACTTCACGTAAATAGTTATGCTTTTTGTTTACCATACTGCCGGAAATATCAACAAGAAAAATGACATCACCATAGAGTTTCCCTTTTTTTGGCGGCTTAACTCCTTTTTTTATTTTTATAAAAAATCTCATAAATTTTTTGTTGTTCTCTTTATATTTTTGTTCCCCTATTTTTTGTTCACTGTAACGTGCTCTTGTTTTGAGCTTAATATTTCCCTTGAAAGCATAAAAGTAAACTTTTTCTCTATTTTTATAAATAGTTTTCTTTTGTGATTTGTTAAAGTACGTTAATCGTCCGAGTTCATTGTATTGCGATCGGTTCATTCCTGCAGAGAGATCAACAAATACAAAAGTATCACCCCATACAATTGATGTTGTCAAAAACAGTAAAAACAGTATTTTATACATCTTTTTTCATCTCCTTGAGTGTTTGTGGTTTTTGAAATTTGTAGATCATATACTCTTCAATATTGTTGACATGCTGCAACTCTTTTCGTGTGTCGAGTGTTATATATTCTCTGAGTATCATAGCGACATACGATTCTTCTTCTATAGCTACACCTTGCGTTCTATATATTTCACGCAGGTATGATTCTACAAGTTCAAGTTGTATTTTAAAGACTGCCGTATAGGCATTATATGTACGGACATGTATATCATAAAGTGCGGCGGCATCAACAAGCTTTGAAAAGAGTCTGTTAATCTCCTCTTTTTTAAAGGCTATCATCTTTTTGTCTAAGGTAATGATCTTTTTTTGACACTTCTTTTTTCTTGTTTCAAGCAGCTTTATTTTTGACTCAATCATTTCATAAATAGGACTCGAAGTATGACTAAAGTACGATAAAAAAGCACCGCCTATAAAGATAAAAAGGTTAATAATGACAAAAACATAAGCAGTGTTTTCTTTTCTTTTTTGTGCATCTTCTCGTAATTTTTGTATCTTGGTATCTAAGCTTGAAGGCTCTTCTTTTGTCTGTTGTACCGGTTCATCTGACCCAAAGCCTCCGCCATCACCGAAGTCATCGCCATCACCAAAACCATCATCTTGCGAGTCATTTTGTGCACTGTTTGCAAAACCTGCCGTGTCGTTGTCGCCAAAAAGAGATGTCTCTTTCGTATCTTCTTTTTGCATTTTAAGAACTTTTACCTGATTGTCATCAGCTAAAATTGTATGCATTTTAGAACGAATGTCTACCGTTGCCCAGATAGCCGCAGCAGATATAGCTACAATTATCATAATTTTTATGATGTAAAATTTCTTCTCTTTTTGGGTTGTATTTGCAAAATGGCGTACAAGTTTGCCAAGTGCATGCGCCATCCAAATAATCATTCCCACAAAACCGATGGACATTAACAAAGAGGTCCAAAAGACCTGAGATTGTTTTTCTAGCGGCATATCTGCAGTAAGTCCTATCTCTTGAGATAAAAATACATTTTGGTAAATGAGCAGTTCAGCCCCGCCGACTAAAAGCATCACGGCCAAAAATACCCAAAACGGGAGTTTTTGCAAATCACCGGTAACTTTACGATTTTCAAGTTTGTTGAACTCTTTTTCTATTGTTTTTTTCTCAGCTGTATAAGATTGTATCTCTTCTTCTATGTGATTGATTTCGGATATACATTCTTCTTTTTGTTTTTCCAAAGTATTGAGTTCATAGTAGAGTTTATTGTCAAGTTCAGATTTTATTTCACTGTAAGAAGCTTCAAGAAGTTGAATTTTTTGATAAACTGCATTGGAGGTATTGATCATTATTTCATAAAGATAGTTTGATACATAGAGCATATTTGTTCTAAATTCATCTTTTGAGAGTGCAATGTTGTTTACCTCTTTAAGTCTATACTCTTTATCAAACTCATTAAGAAGTATGTCTGTTTCATTTTTAAGCTGCTTTGTAGAGAGGTCATGAGGTTTGGCATAAAACAAATTTTTTAAAAAGTGTATCATTGTATTTCAAACCTCTCTCGTAATCTTGTGAGATCTTTTTCAAACTTCTCTTTTTCAGCACTAGAAGCATTGAGTTGTTGTAAAAAAATCTCTCCATACTGTTTAAATTCATCAAGCAGTATTTCAGCTTCTAAAAGATAGCGTTTTTTATCTGCATTGAGCGGTGTTATTTTGTACCTGTCATCAATATATTCTTCTTGATACTTTTGTCTGTTTTTGAGATGTACTCTATAAACAATAGAGAGTTTGTCCTGTGTTGTTTTATAGAGTTTATGGTAGTAGGAGTGTGTTGTTGGATTAGGTACGGTCTGTTCTCTTATATCTTCAAGATTTTCTTCAAAATCAACAAAGTAGTTGTCAAAATAGAGGACAGGCTGATACTCTTGCAAAGAGAGATCTTCTTCTATAAGGTTTTGGTATTGTAAGAGCAGATATTTATAGAGATCCATAAGGTTTTGTTCATTTTTAGCGAAGCTCACCATAATATCAGAAATATTTTCTTCTTGGTGCAGCAGAGCTTCTTCTGCTTTTTGATTGTTTTTGTTGACAAAGGACTGCATAAGGCTTTTAAATGTTTCCAAGTCATTTTTAACAAAAAATGCTTGTTTGTCACTCTCTTTTGCCCGTTTTGCCAATGCCAAAACATCATCAATACAGAGGCCGACATACTCACTGTCGATCTGTTGTGCACAATGTTTTTGTGTATTTACTTGAAGTTCAAGACTCAAAAAAAATCCTTTTGACTTTTTGTTGTTATATGGTAATGAAAATTTCTTAGCATAACATAAAAAAACTTTTTTTTTGAAATTTCTCTCATATTTTTCATAAGCAAAAGTATAACACTGTAAAACGAATGCATTATTTCGTTTAGTAAGAGTTTTTAATTGCTTGTAATTATTTGTATTTGTTGGAAAATGATTTTCTCACACGGGGTGAGATGGATCAAAGCAGTAGAACAGACAGATAATGTCTCCCATCAGTCTCAAAATAACTATCTCACGCGGGGTGAGATGGATCAATGGAAAAATTGCCGGTATCAAATGTTGCTCAGTCTCGAAATAACTATCTCACGCGGGGTGAGATGGATGATATGCATCTGATTTTACCTCGTCAAACAGTATTGTCTCGAAATAACTATCTCACGCGGGGTGAGATGGATTTGCGGCTCAATTTGGAGAAAATAAATGAATGTGTCTCAAAATAACTATCTCACGCGGGGTGAGATGGATGTTAAAGCGCATTTAATAGAAAAAAATATAAGACCGTCTCGAAATAACTATCTCACGCGGGGTGAGATGGATATAGACTCCGCCTCGTCGTAGATCTTGACGAAAGTCTCGAAATAACTATCTCACGCGGGGTGAGATGGATTCGTAGAGGCAAACCTTTATCGCCTACTAGTACTAGGAGTCTCGAAATAACTATCTCACGCGGGGTGAGATGGATATCACTTAAAATCTCCAGACGGGAAAGCTTATGTTTACGTCTCGAAATAACTATCTCACGCGGGGTGAGATGGATAGCCTAAAATGGCTATATGGATGAGTATTATACCCTTTCTTGGAAGAGTTACACAAGCGATGATTACGAATATTATCAAAAAAATTCGAAAATCCCCCTCTTTTTACAAAATGTAACTTTGAAGTTTGAACAGTAAAAAGTCAAAAAACGCCTGTTTTACGAGGTTTGTATCTTTCAAAAAGTTCGCAAATTATTTAATGTTTTTCTCAAAAAATACGATCATCTCACTTTCAGGATTGTTTTAGTTTTAGAACACTTTAAACAAAGGGTTTCAAACTAAAAAAAAACTAAAAGTTCGCAAATCAAGTTAGAAAAAAGTAAAACATCTGACTTTTACGAACTTTTTTCAACTGATTTTTTTTGTAAGCCTCTAAAATACGCTGAAAAAAGTTCGCAAGAGAATTTTATACTGTTTTAAATAAACATCTCCTCATATTCAAAGGGTTCTGCTCTGTTTGCAAATTCAAAACAACGCCCAACTGATTTTTCATGAATATAGTAAAACCGTAACGAATCATACTTTTTATTTATAAACTTTTTAAGTTCTATTTCATACAGCAGTTTATCGAATTGTCTTTGACTGAGTTCACATTCATATACAGAGTAGTTAACGCGCGTTCCATATTTATCTAAAAGGGTAGATAGTTTTGTACGATGTTTATCGTTAGCAATATCGTAGCTTATCACATACTTCATTAAAACTTTCCTATAAAAGGTTTATACTTTTTCTCTTCGCCTTTTACTACCTTAGCTAAAAGATATGCCTGTGTTTGTATGATGTTTTTTACTTTTCTTGACTCTTTTTTCCACATTGTATAGCTTCCTAGTTTTTCTTTGATATTACGAGACAAAAGTTGTCTGCTTGTTTTTGTTAAGAGTCCATCGGTCCCTAATTTGAGAGGTTCATCTTTATTGAGCATAGAGATTAGCACTCTATCGACAATAAACGTTCGAAACTCTTCAATCATATCAAAGGTAAGTGTAGGTTTGTTACCGTCTAAAGTATGTAAAAATGAGATATTTAAACTCAAGCCCGCTGTAAGAAGTGCACGCTGTACCTCTCCGTATAAAATTGCATAGGCATAGTTGAGCGAACTGTTTACAATGTCCCTTGCACCTTGTGTTATGCGTTTTTCAAAAGGAACTTCAAGTAACAAACGAACACCATTCCAATACGATGCAGAAATAGCACCCTCTATACCCATCAGAGACTCTATTGATTCAGCTGTCTTTATTTTAAGGAAATTTTTTTGCATCGTGTTTATTTCTTTGTCTAATATCTTATGATATTTGTTCATATACTTCAGATAATTTAACTGATTTTTTGCCTTTCCTTTTATAAAAGCTTGCGCTAATAAAATATGTGTTTTTGTTTGCAGTAGTAAAGATTGCTTTGTATATATCTGCGTAGATGCAGCATTATAGCTTGTAAAAGTTGCATAAGGAAATGCTTTTGTGTCTATAAAATCTATGCCTATATTGTTTTGGGCACATTTTTTAAAAACATCACTGCTTATGGTAAAACCTTTCCCTTCTAAAATGATACGTTCAACTCTATTAAGAGGATAACGTTCTTTTACTCTGCCATATTCTTTTACAACAAACTTATTTTTTGAAATACCAAGCATTAGTCCCGGCGTACTTATATGTAACGTTGCCTCGTTTGCAAATTTTTTAGCATATATATTTTTCTTTTTGTTGATGATTTTTGTAGAAGCTTTATAGGATTTATTTGCTTTGTACTCTTCATAGCCTTTTGCAAGTGCAAGTTCTCTTGCAGAGTTTGCTTCAGTCTTATCAAAAAGTATTTCAAAACGAATCTCGGATATGAAATTTTTAAATACTTTTTTCGTCTTTACTGTTTTGTTTGTTTTACTGAGATATACCTTATGTGAAACACTTTCAATCAAAGCATTTTGTAGCATAAGATGTTGCTGGTTATGCTCGGGTATAATTTTAAGATAATAGTTTTTTAGACTTCTTAAGTAGCTGTTTATATTTTCTGAATAAGTATAAAAACCAGCTGATGTGTTGGCTATGCTTTTTATTTTTTGCAGTGTGCGGACTATTCTTTGTTCTGCTACAAAGCGATTTCTTCCTATAAAAGAGATGCCAAGAAATGTAAAGCCTTCGCTTATATGAACAATTTTTGTTTTACTCTCTTTAAGAGAAAGTTTCAGTGTTTTTAGAAATTCTTTTAATTTTTTCAAGACTTTGTAGGCATCATTTTTCTTTTGAAACAATAAAACAAAATCATCTGCATAACGCACAAAAACCAGTTGCTCTTTTTCTAAAAATATATCCATTTGATTGAGATAGATATTTGAGAGTAAAGGAGAAAGTATATCACCTTGATGCACACCTTGGAGATGATCATCATACTCCATATTTTTAAAACCACCTGTCTTTAAAAACAAGGAAATTAACTTGAGAATTTTTTTATCTGCTATCTCTGTTTCTAGCAGATTTAATAATATGTCATGATCTATAGTTTCAAAAAAATTGTCAATATCACTTTTGAGAATATGAAAGTATTTTTTATTTATGTAGTCAGTTACTCGGTTGAGTGCTTTCATGGTTGATTTGTCAGGTCTGTAAGCATATGATTTGTCATTAAATTTATTTTCAAAATAAGGATTGAGATTATTATAAAGAACTTTTTGTACTATTTTATCTTTAATTGCACTCAGGGCAATGGGGCGCTTCTCGTCAGAATCAGTTTTTTCTATCTCTATCTGCTTTAACGGTTCAGGAGAGAACTCTCCTTTTAAGAGTTTGTTAGAAAGTTTATTGATCTTTTCATCAAACTCCTTTTCAAACTCTTTAAAATGTATTTCATCAATACCGCTTGCATTTTTATTTATCTCTTCATAAGCACTTTTAAGTGCTGATGGCAAAAAGATATACTCAAGTGGCTTCGTAAACATAAACTATCTTCCCAAAAGTTCATAAACTTTTATCGCCCATTTAATAGGCGCTTTGTTTTTTGGTGTAGGTTTTGGACCTATATGGCTCTCAAGAAAGTCAGCAAGTTCATTTTTTTCATCGACTGCAAGTTCATACAGTTCTATAGTCTCAAAAATCAGTTTTGTATCTGATTTAGTATAGTTTGCGATGCTCACTTTAATTTTTTCTACATTTGAGTCAAGCGCAGAAAGAGCTGCTTCTTTTTGTAATTGTTCTTCTTTCTCTTTCCGCTCAAGTTCTTGTTTTTTAAGCTCTTCTTGATAATCTTGAATCTGATTTTTTGCCTTTTGTGCAAGGTTCGCCTCAAACTGCCCATAGCCTACATTTGTTTTGGCTCCTATACCTCTGTCTGCCAGGATATTGGCAAAAAGCAGTGCTTTTTGCTCTTTTGTAATAATGCCATCTTTGAGTTTAAACTCAAATGTAAAAGTTACGCCCGGCATCACTTTTATAAAGCGAAGCGGTATGGGATTTTTTAATCCGTTTTCATCATGTGGTGTTAGAAAATCATCACCCAAAAGATTGCGTCCGCTTTTTGAGACAGTTGCATCAAAAAAAATATCGCCATTGGTAAAAATTTCACGCTCAAGTGCTTCTATATCAACAGTTTTATCTTCAAGTAATTCCTGAATATATTCTTTATGTTTAAAAATACTTCTAAGTACCCCTTTTACGGAAGAACCAGCAATTACCGGGAGACCTGTTGTATAGTCAAAAGAGAAACCTAAGATAGCCTGTCCTTTAATACTTGGAAGTTCATGGGCATTACCACTTCCAAGCAAAAGTCCAGGGTAGGTGGTTGTTGCCGTAAAGTGGATATTTCCCAAAAAATCTTTTGATTCTAACTCTGGCTTTTGTTTGATGATATTATCTACTTTTTGCTGAATCAAAGATTCATTTTTAGCGTCTGATATATCTGCATAGTTGATATCTTTAAAATACTCTTTGTAAAAGAGCCATCCAATATTTGCACCCATGTTATTCACCTTTTTTGAGTTTAAATGTTCTTATGCTTAGCTTCACAGCTACAGCAATATCCAATATCTGTTGTTTGAGATATGCTTCATTTTTTTGTTTTGGGAGAATATACTTTAACAAAGAACTCTCCTGTGTATCTTGATCTAGTATCTGTAAAATAATCTTTGTTAAATAACTTTTGTCCTCTTTAGTGTTTGCATCTGTGTTTTCAAAGAGTGCAAGTGTCGGCTTTAAACCACTCTGAATCACACTCGCACCAAAAGAAGATATATAGCCATTGTATGCTGATGGAATAACACCATTTTCAAATGTACGTTCTAAAACTTTTATAGCTTTTGGTATATGCTTTTCAATATTTTTTTTACTCATTATGAAATCCTTGTTACTTTAGAAAAGCCATAACCTATAGATTTGTTGGCACCAAATTGAACTATAGAACCCTCATTGTGAAATCTATTTTCAAAGCCTGCTATCTTTTTGGCATCTTTTTCATCAATATTATCAGGTTTTGCAATACAAAAGAAAAACTGTGTTTTTTTCGGAACGACCTCTTCATACCACAAATTTTGACTTATTCCATTTTCTAAGGCGTTACGAGCTAATACAGGAAGTTCTAGTTGCTTAAAGTCAGCATCATCAAAAAGTGCTAAATTTTTTCCTAAAAATTTTTCTAAAACTGTTGTATCAAAGTTACTGACAGTTGCTTTGTCATCTTCCAAAATAGCATTTTTTATATTTTGAAAAATCAGTGGTGAACTCTTTTGTACTTTTAAATCAGCAAAGCGTTGCAATACTTTTTTTGTTTCTGCATCAAAATCAATATTGAAATTTTCAATTGTTTCTAAGAAATTTTGAATAACTAAAGGGGAAGTTGCATTAAAATATGCTTTTACATTACTGCGAACAGGACGTGTAAGTATTTGTGCTTCAAAAAAACTATATGCTCCTGTTTGATGAGAATCGTTTGAAATATTATCAGGTCCAAAGATATACTCTACCAGGGCTTTAGAACCATTTTCAGATGAAAATACTTCACGAAAAGCACCTTTGAGACTAGAAGAGTTAATATTTGGAAGATTTGTAATAGCATCTCTTTGTACCTGGTTGTCAATAATGTCAAAGTTTATATCTCCGCTACCTACATGTAAGTTACTGAGTGTATTGATTTTATAAAGTTCTATTTTCATTTTATTTATCTCCCTGTTTGTATGAATATATATTTAAGCCAATTTTTTGACAGTTTGTGTTGTTGAGGTTTTGCAGTAAATCTTGAGAAGGGTTAATGAAGACAGAGCCCTTTTCATAAAGATTTACTTTTTTACTTTTTTGAAATTTATTGTGCTGTGTTACATGTTTTTTGTTTTGTAAAGTTCGAAAACTTATTTCACTTGTCACAGCAAAGTCACAATGTTGTGCAATATTTTCAAGTGTAATATAGGCATCACTTAAAAGTGTCAAGTAACCGTTTTTATCTTCATATTGCACACTGTCTGAAGACTCTTTTACCTGCATAAGAAATTTACTTCTATCTGCCCCAAGAGTTATAAGACTACTTTTTAGTTCGAAATCAACATCAAGATAAAAAGCAAAAACAAAATTATCCCGTAGCAGGTACGTTGTTTTTTTAAAGAGTGAATTGTCTCCACCGTTTTTTTTGTTACCTGTTTGTTGGATTGGTTGAAATATATCACTGCTAGATAATTTTGTATGCGTCTTTGTTGAAACAAAATTATCATAAATATCTTTTTTTGGATTGTATCCTTTGAGGAGACCATCTTTATAAGAGTAGCTGTCTATATCTACTTTCTTTATAAATGATTTTTTTTCGTTCATTAAAAAGAGTGGCGACAGGCTTTTAATAACACCAAAATCTTGTGTCTGTGTTGTTAAGATATCAAACTTTTGCGTGCCGGTAAGCTTTTTTGCATCTTCTTTATCTTTTTTATCAATCCATTCTCCTCTTATCTTACGAGTGAGTACACCTGCTTGTGTCATAATCTCTTTTTTGAGCATTCCCAAAAGTGCACTCTGCTGTGGAAATTGACGTGATTTTACCAGATATGTGCCATTTGTTTTATCCCCTAGTGTTCCATAAGTATCTTCACCACCAAACAAGAAAGGTTCAAGTGCTTTTAGTGTTATAAGATATTTCATTATTTATCTCCTTTTACAAACTTCATAAAACGGAGCGTTGCATAGACCTGATTTAGATCTTTTGAAGCAGCCATATATGATACAAGTTCATCAAAAAAATCTTTGTATTCACTATGCCCAGCTTCATTAAAATAGTTATCAAAGAAGTTATGTAATTTTTTTTCATTATGTAAAATTTCATTTAATGTTGTTTTGTAACTCTTTATTTTATGGTGCAGGGAATGTAAAAAGTTACTGTTGTTTTGCTCATCTTCAAGTGTTGTCATCAGTTTTAAGAACTTTTGATATACCTCTGTATCGTTTTTGCGAATTATTGTTTCAAAGCTTTGTCCGCTATGTTTGGTGACTTGAAAAGCGACACTGTTTTTATCTTCTGTTTTTGCTTTTGCAAAAAGTTGTTTTCTTGAGTTTTCAAGTGCCTCATAAAGAGGAAATTTAACATAGTTGATGGAGATACCAAAACTTAATGTTGCTTCGGGAATATTGGTACTGAAGTCTTGTGCAATCTTGTCACAAAGATTAAAAATTGTACTTTTATCTTTACCTATAACCGGAGCGAAAAAGAGTAAATCATCTCCACCGGCAAATATTGTCTGTCCGCCAAATTTTTTAACACTTTCATGTGCATTTTGGCAGTAGTGAAAGAGTGCTTGTGAAACTTTAGAGATATTTTCTGGTTTTTCTATTGCCACTCCCATTTTATCACCATCTGCATGAACAATACAGTAGTAATTATGATAGCAAAGTTTTTTAATATCATCTACTATATTTTTTCCCTCTGTAAGAAAGTTATCTTTATCACCCTTTTTTCTTCTGAGAGCATTTGCAAAACTTTCATCTTGTGTTACTTCAAACATAAGCTCCTTGGTATCAAGATACGGAGTAAGCTTTATAATAGGGTTTGCATCTGCACTCAACTCTTTTTCAATGAAATGAATTTGTAAATAATTTTTAACATTTTCAAAAGAAACAGCAAGTTTTAGAGCGACATCATTTAATACTTCATCAATACAACGTTCTAACGCTTCAGCATCACCTTTTTGTGATTTAAAAATCAAGCGATCATGAAATAATCCAACTTTATCTATTTTGAATACATCATCATTTACATATGGAGTAATAAATTTTCTTGTTTTAAATTTTTGTACTATCTCTTTCATTATATAAGAAAAAATATAACTGCTGCTAAAAAGTTCTTTTGGCTTTTTGGCTTTTTTCAGTGTTTTATAAATTGGTCCTATTGTTAGTCCTATATATTTCATAAGCCAGCCTTTATTTCATTAAATATTTTTTTAAGTACAGCATACTCATTTGCTTTATGATATTTACTCTCAATATATGTCTCTAAATTAAGGCGAAAAGCAAAAGCAAAAAAATCATCGAAGCTGAAACTTTTTGGAGTAGAGAGTTTTAGATCTCCTTTTCTCTTTACTTTGATAGTGAATTCTTGATCAAGTAATTTTTGGACATTTTTATCTGCCCAGAAATAGACTCTTTCGTCTGCTATTTTAAACGTTATCGGTGATTGAAAACGTTCTATGTCTTGATGCTCTTTCTCTATTGTTACATTATAACTTTTCCACTCTTGAGAAGATGAAAGTCCAAAAAGATCACGTAAGAGAAGTTTTTTGTCTGATGAAAACAGTAAAACATCACTTTGATGTTTGTTTTGTTGTTCTTGAAGCTTGTTTGCAAAGAATTTCTCTTTTATGCTTTTTTTCTCCCATTGCCATCCTTTACTTTTAGCATATGCAAAGATAATTGGTTTTGTATAAAAAGGACTTGATGGGCGCATTGAAAGATTTATACCTTGTCTTAAAAACTGATAAAACAGCCCTACATTTTTTTCCCAATCTTTTGATGAAAAAGTATAAACCTTTTCTAGGACTAAATCTTGATTGAATTTTTTATTCGCTAAATAAAAACTTCCATACCCTTTACTTTGCCTTGTTCCAAAGTTGGTATTTGCCAAAAATGCCTCGAAATTATTATCGATAGCATCTAAAATCTCTGGTAGGAAGCTTAAAAAGACTATTTTAAAAGGTTTTGTGTACTCTTTGTACTCTTTTTCTTTACCATCTCCAATATTCCCAAAAAAAAGAGATCCTTTTTCTATTTTTTTACTCGATGCAAGATTAGGTTCTATGTTCACCTTATAATCTAATGATTTATGCCCATTTATATTTTTTATATAAGGCAAACCTTTTACATTTTCCAATAAAAACCGATCAAATTTTGGTTTTAATTCCGTAGCTCTTAATGTCGCCCCGTTTTGTTCACTTTGAAAGTGAATGATGGGGGTGTGTTGTTTGAGAGTGAACTCGCGCTTAAATTTACTCATGATGCTCCTTTTTTGGTGATGTGAAAAATGTTTTAAGATTAATATTATAGCGTTGCGTAATTTTCTTTGTTACATAGAAAATACCAAGAAATGTAACTCCGCTCCACAGCCATCCAGAAATACCGGCAGGAAGTACATTCATACCAAGCATACCGGCTATGAATGTTCCCGGTAAAAATATAGTTCCAAGCTCTGTAAGCTTATTCATTGTCTTTGTTGTTTCTTTCTCCTCAATCATTTCTACAAACGTATGTAACTCATTCATCTCATTGTCAAGATCGTGCATATATTTTGAAATTTCCATTATCTGCATTGCTTGGTTATAAAGTTCTATGCCCTGATCTTGTGCCGTAAGTTCTTTAAAGTAGAGTTTGTTTAAATAATTTAAGTACTTTTTATAGAGTTTTCTTGTTGATTGTGACAAATCTCTGTTCTTATTATCTGTTGTATTTTGTATCTCATCTGAAAACTTAATGATACTTGCACGGTAGGCCAATAAAAGTGTAAACATTTGAAAGTAGATTGTACGTGTATGCCCCAAGAGTATATTATTCCCAAATTCCTTTCCTGTAAGCGATACAAAAGAGTAACGGCTGATGCCAAAGAGGGTTCCTGATTCTATCCATCTATCATAACTTGACTCAGTGATGAGTTTTTGACACATATGTCTGCTTTGACAGGTTTTACCGTTACCATCTACAAAGAGATACTCATACCAAAAATCACTCTTTGCATACGCATATTCATTTTTGTCCTCATCAAATACTTTTAGTTTATTTACTATGTCATCATTGTGGTACTGAGAAAGTAAAAACATTCTGTCATCTATGATTGGTTTAATTTTCTGTTCAGAAAAATTCTTCTTTATAAGAATTTTAATAAAAGATGGCAAAAGGTCTTCAGCATCATGATCCTTTACTTCTTCAAAACGGCAAAAATTTTCTTCTATAGGGTCTTCCCCTTGCAGTTGCAATGTAAGTGCATTTGCCAAAAGAACCTCTTTTGTCCCTTGTAAACCTTTTTCCAGGTTTAAAAATGGAGGATATATTCTTCTGCCATAGTCATTAATTGCTAAAATATCTTGAGGATTGCCATACTCTTTGTTGATCAGATTAAATGTTAAAATGGCGACATCTGTTTGAAAAGTACGTAAAGAGATACCGTCAATTTCAAGTGTATACTTTCCTTTTTTACAATCAATAACATATATACCTTCTTGTATTTTATATTCATAGTAGTCAGAAAAAGAGTCTCCTTCTCCTTTTTTGTTAAAAAGAGCTTCTTGAACATGTTTGTAGAAGTAAAGGTACTCATTGTATGTCTCATGGTTTTCAACAGCATATGGTTTATAGATCCAGTTTTCTTTTTTTTGAAATGCTCCTTTGAATGTAAAAGGCAACATAAACGTATGATAACTGATGATCTCTTTTTGCTTTTGCATATCTTTAAACTCCTTTATTAGTTTTTGTATCTCTTTTCCTGACAAAGTTCCCTCTATAATCCCTAAAAACCCATAGTCTCCGCCACCAAAATAGTAATTACTATCATCAATTTTATTTCTATGTAAAAACTCTATAACTTTTTTTATTTCATAGCCATAAAAAACAATTTTTTCATCATTATAGATGACATAGTGTGTAAATTCATTGTAAACTCTGTCTGAAATTGTACTAAAGTGTGATGTGTGGGAGTAGATAATATTTTGACCGTTTAGAGTTTGGAGTGATTGTTTGGCTGCTGCTTCATCCTCTAAAGTAACACCGTGAGCTATTCTGTCTGCTTTGCGAATCTTTTCTATTTCTTCTGGTGTTGCACAGAGTTGTTTAAGACCTGAGATATAGTGTGCATCATTAGCCGCTACGAGTTGTTGCCATCGATTAAGATCTAAACCAAGTATTTTTGCCAACTGTTGAAGTGAACTCTCTCTTTGCGAAAATTTTCCATGATGATCTATAGTTTTGTAATTTTTTGGTGGTGTTATATCTTCTTGTAATTCAATGGCTATAAAGGTATCTGTATCATTGAAGATATCTTTATAGTCACTGAGTTTTGCACCCCATGTGAGTTCTCTATCGTAAAAACACTTGCCGGATTGCTCCAGCAGATGTTTTATTTCTATCATTTCAAGATCATTTCCACCAAGTAAAAAGATTTGTGCCATTGTTATACTTTTAATAAGCTATAGAAAAATAGACAACACTGTCATCAAAATTAATTGTATCAGTATCTTGCCAATGATGTGCGATACCGATGCCCATTCCTTTATAAACATTTACTTCTGCTGCTACACTGTAGTTTGCACCCCATTTGTTTAATGTGTTAATCCTTGCTACTCCATAGCCATACCCTGCTTTAAGTTGAACAGGAAAATACCCGGCACTTAATTCACCAATGTCATAAGCAACTTTTAGTTCAGCACCAAAAGTATATATACTTCCATAAGTTTGTGAACTGTTCTTTGGTCCTGCATAGTTTAAATAATCAGTACCAAGTCCAATACTAAAACCTTTTTGCGAAGGTGTCATCCAATCTATACCTATATAGAGGTTTGAGTTATCTACTCCTCCTCCTATTTTTACTTTACTAAGAGCTGTATTATTAAACCAAATACGATTTGTATTGCTATATACATTATTTGCCTGTGCACTGGTTGTAATTACAATTCCCATTACCATTGTTGCTACGATTTTTGTCATTTTTTCAACCTTTTTTTTCATTTATAAAATTATATACAGCATAAACGACACCATTAATTCGTTTTTAAATTTTTTATGTAGTTTTGCAGCTCATTTAGTAATTTATCTTTGTACCTCTTTGGTTTTAGTACTTCAATATGCGGAAGCCATGACTTTATAATATTGTCAATATCTTCATCATGACTTACACAAAATTTTACTCGCAAAGAACCATCTTCATAAGTATCTAAAATTTCTTGAGATTCTAAAAATTCTCTATTTTTAAAATAGATGGCAATTTCTTTATATACTTTTACTTCAACCTCAAAAGAATTTCCATCTTCAAAAAAAGCGGAGTGTACACGACCTAAAACTTCTTCTATATACTTGTTACTCGTATGATGATATTTTTCTGTCTTTTTTATATGTTTGATGTCTGAAAGACGAAATACTTTTACTTTTTGCTCCTCGATATCTTTTGCTAAAATATACCAAAAACCATCAAAAGCAGCGATTTTATAAAGTTCAAGTTCTTTTTTTTGATTTGTAAAAGTAATGTATACAATTTTTTTATCTTCTATAATCTGCTCAAGTTCCGATATGAAAGGTGATTCAATATCTAAATCTTCAAGATCAGCCTGCTTGATAAAATAGGGCGAATAAAAGTTTTTATTTATTATTTTTTTATAGATGCTATTTTTTATTTTATCGATATCATCTACATTTTCAAACTGTGTAAGGGCAAGATTTAAAAACACCATCTCATCATTTGTCAAAGTTGTACGTTTAAGTGAATAACCGTACTCAAATCGAAATCTATGCTCATTGTCTTTTACTATTGGGTAATAATGAAGTCGTTCTTTTATGTCTTTTTGAATTGTTCGCATACTTACATTATATTCATCTGCTAACTCTTTGGAGGTTGGCATCTCTTCATTAGAGAGTTTTGTAAGAATACCTACAAGTCGTGTCAGTGTTTTATCATAGTCTTTTTTCATGTATTTTATTCCGTTTAAAATTGGAGGAAATATTATATATTGATATTCTTAATTTAATTTATTTTAAACAAAAAAAGAGTTATAGTTTTCTAAAATTTATGAAAGGTTTTATTTTATGTTACTTATTTCAATTATTGGAGATTTTCATTCCTCACTTTTTCCATTATATAATGAATTAAAAAAGAGAGTTACACATCATATTGTGGTTAATGATGATGCTTTTGGTGAGAGAAGAAAGCAGAGACAGATTGTTAAAGCACTTGAAAAATTCAATATAAAAAAGGCACTTAATATAACAACAGAAGCTTTTGTCGTCGATGAAGATTCTGTTGCAAGCATTAAAAGACTTATTAAAAGAATTGAAGAAATAGAACCGGAAATGTCTCAAGTTTATCTTAATATTACAGATGGATTGGCAAATATTGGTCTGCTTCTTGCTATGGGACTGCTAGAACGTGGTGGTAATTTTTTAAGTTATGATATGTATGAGAACAGTTACAACCTGATAACAAAAAAAGGTATGCAAAATATTACATTGAAAAATTCACTCTCTATAGTCGAACATTTTGAACTTAAGGGGTTTACCGTTGAACAAAGAGGAAATAAAGAGTTTGCACACAAGTATAAATATGAAATCCTTGAACTTTTTAATACGTACTCTAATGAACTTGAACGCTTAAACAGAGATATAAGTCAACAAAAATCTTTACAAACAAATAGGTATCCAAGGGCTTATCAACTAATAAAAAATATGAAAATTGATATTGTTAATGACGGTCCTTTAATTACGGGAGGACTTTTTGAATATTATATTTATCTATTAATAAAAGAACTTCCATTTGATGATATAGAAGTTGGTACAATTGTAAAACAACCGTTTAACAATAGCATCAATATTATTAATGAGTTTGACATACTTTTGATGAAAAATAATCATCTTCATATGATAGAGTGTAAATTTAAAAAAAATAATAATAAATCTGACCTTATATATAAATACAGTGCACTCATCAACCTTATAGATGATGACTGTAAAATAATGATATTGACGAATGAAATACAATATAAACAAGATATTTATGATACACAAAACAAAAAACTGACACCGTACAGAAGAGGTATTTTAAATAATATCATACTTCGTGGTTCTGTTATACACAATAAAAGTGAATTTTTAGAAGAAATTCAAAATTTATTCTTATTATAAAGTTGGATAAATTAAAACGCTTGTCAGAACATCAGTATTTAGAGTTCGCAGAATAATTATTTAACTTTTTTTAAAATTTGGATTGCTATATCAAATATTACCTGTATATTCAAGTAAAATAGATATAATTTAGCAATAGAAAAAATAAATTGGGAAAGTTTTTATGAAAATAATTGTAAATGGAAACAGCAAAGTTTTTAAAGAAGATATAACACTCTTGGAAATATTAAAAGAACTTGATTTGGTTGATAAAGTTATGGCAGCGGCAGTAAATATGGAAATCGTAAAGCAAAATGACTGGGATAAAAAAGTTTTAAAAGATAATGATAAATTAGAACTGCTTGATTTTGTCGGAGGAGGGTGAGTTTAAAAACTCTATACTGACGACACTGATGGCATAGTCTCCGTCATGTGTAATCGATAAAGCAACATCAGTAATCTTAAATTTTTCAATGATCTTTTTTGAAAGTGCAAAAAGCGGAGCGCCTTTTTCCGATTTATAAATTCTCATATCGAAAAAGGAGCATTCGACACCTATGCCTGTTCCCAGTGCTTTAGAAAATGCCTCTTTTGCAGCCCAGAATCCGGCTGCTGTTTTGTAGGACTTTACAAGTCTGATTTCATCTTCTGACAGAAATCTGCGAAGACCTTTGTCGCCGAACCGCATCATCAGATGCTGCATACGTGATGCTTTTATAATATCTATACCAATCATTAATTATTATTGAATAACAAATTCAGTAAAATAGATACCTTGTATTTTTCCGTCAGTAATCATAGAGTTCAGTGTATCCATAATTTGTTGTGAAACTTTTTGTTTGCCTTTTTTGGAAGAGATTTCTTCTAAAGTTTTAGAACTGAGTATTCGAATAATTCTGTCCCGAAGTACCGGTGCTTTTGAGTCAAGTTCATGACTGAGCTCGGGAGAATCAAGTTCTAAAGACATTGTTGCTTTGAGATATCTTCTTCCGGAATCACTTTTTAAGTTAACTGTAAAAGTGTCCAGCGGATATAAGACACCGATATCACTCAGTTTTCTGTTGTTGTCAAATAAACTGCTAGATACACTCTTTCTGCTTGTATGTGTATCTGCCATTCTTTCCTGTGCCTGAGGAGCATTGTTGACTGCTGCTTCTTCATCTGAACCCATTAACAAAAAGGCAACTACAGCACCTATGATTATGATAAGAATCAAAACAACAATGATAATAATCATCAGCAAATTACTGGATTTTTTTTCTACGGGTGCGGATTCTTCGGTTTCTTTTTCTTCAGCCATATTTCTTCCTTGAAATTACAGTTTTATTTTTGTTAGTATATCAGAAAAATAATTATTTTTATTTTTAGTTAATAACTTTAACATCAAGAGACTTGATTATTTCTTCAAAAATCGGTCCGGCTTCACGATTACAGTCATCATGAAATTCAATAACCAAAACTTCTTTTCCGTTAGCGACTTTTGTTGTATATGTGTCAGGCTTGAAAGCATATTTATTGATTATTGATTCTATTTTTGCACATACATCATCTTTTTCTTTCGCACATTCGTAAGCCAGTGACAATCTTGAAAATCGTTCTTCGCTTCTAAACTCTGCATCTATCATTTTTTGCCTTTTGAAAATATAGGGTTATTATACAACGAAATTATGCAAATATAACTTTAAAATGTATAATTTAATACCACTCCAAAAGTTTTGTTACTTCATCGACTATAAATGTTTTTATACTTGTCTTTTCAAGTGGTTTTTTAGATACAAGTGCCTTGGTGATATTTTGCATTCTTGCCTCTTTGAGCCTTGCATCAAGGGCATATACTTCTCGAACATCGCCAACCAGAGAGACTTCACCTATAAAAATAGTCTCTTTTGAGATGGCACGGTCACGGAAACTGCTGATAATTGCTGCGAGTATGGCTAAATCGGCTGCTGTTTCGGTGATTTTAATACCGCCTGTTATATTGATGAAAACATCATATCCCGAAAGCGGAATCTCCAGTTTTCGCTCAAGCAGTGCCAAAAGCATATTTAGTCGGTTGTTGTCAAAGCCGGTTGCCTGTCTTTTTGCATTTGGCGTGTGTGATTCTGACACAAGCGCCTGAACTTCTAAAATGATAGGACGGGAACCCTCCATAATGACAGTAAGTGCAGAACCGCTTTGAGAGGAGTTACGGTTAAAAAAGCGTGAAGCAATGTCTGTGGCACTCACAAGTCCTTCGGCTTTCATCTCAAAAACACCTATTTCACTTGTTGCCCCGAAACGGTTTTTAAAGCCTCGTAAAATTCTCAGCTCCTGGGAAGAATCCCCTTCAAAATACAAAACGGTGTCAACCATATGTTCCAAAACCCGAGGACCGGCAATAGAGCCTTCTTTTGTAATATGCCCGATAATGAAAATGGCTATATCCTTGTCTTTGGCAATACGCATCAATTCAAAAGTGATCTGGCGAACCTGTGTAACACTTCCCGGAGCAGAAGAGATGTTTTCCGAGTAAATAGTTTGAATAGAATCAATAATCAAAAAATCATATTTTCTGTGTTCAAGTTCAACCAAAATCTGCTCGAGTCGTATTTCACTTAAAAGGTAGAGTGAATCATGGTTTGACTTGAGGCGGTTTGCACGCAGTTTTATCTGTCCGGCTGATTCCTCTCCTGTAACATACAGTACATCTTTGCCTGTTGATGCAATGTTTGAACCTACTTTAAGCAAGAGGGTTGATTTGCCAACACCCGGACTTCCTCCTATAAGTGTGAGCGAACCGGGAACAATGCCTCCTCCTAAAACATTGTCAAGCTCATCGTCGAGTGAAGAAAATCTATAGATTTCTTCTTCTACAATATCATTAATACTGACAGCTTTAGCCGATGATGATGTCGTTGATTTTGTCTGTTTGACAACTTCCTGCTGGTGCTCGTTTAATTCTATAAAACTGTCCCAGGCACCGCAGTTGGTGCATTTTCCCATCCATTTAGGTGTGGTAAGCCCACAGTGTTGACACTCAAAAAGTATTTTTTTCTTAGCCATAATGATTATCTCTTATTTATATTTGAAACATTATAATCTATTTTT
Source organism: Sulfurimonas sp. ST-27 (assembly GCF_048081595.1). Lineage (GTDB taxonomy): Bacteria > Campylobacterota > Campylobacteria > Campylobacterales > Sulfurimonadaceae > Sulfurimonas > Sulfurimonas hydrogeniphila. The sequence goes on along the minus strand of NZ_CP182226.1, from coordinate 1,388,550 downwards.
TATTTTTGTATTAAAAAAATGACATTTTGTCATAAAAAAGAAAGAGCCAATCACAGGGGAGGGTAGTCCAATGGCATTAAGTTAAGCGGCTTTTTCGGAACCCGTACTTCAGTGCGGGCTTTGTGTCTTTCAAGACTAAGGCCTGGGTTAAAACCTAGGTTCCGAGAAAACATCAAGCTATTTTCTTAACTTAATGGCATTGAGAGGGGTAATTTTGTATTAATTTTTTTTTGCATAATATTTTTGCAACTCTTTATATTGACACATCAAACATCTGTTGCAGATTATTCTACTTCCTACAAATTATATATAGAAAAGCTTAAAATGATACAACTGATAATATAAATATTTATCAAGCTATAATTTTCCAAACTCCAACCACTTAATTCCCTTAAAAAGTTCCTTAACACTATACCCACTAAAATACTGCTGAGTAGTAGTGTCTTTATCAGGTTCATGTCCAAGTATTCTGTTTATTAAATCTTTCGGAAGTTTTTGGTGTACTGCATTTCTAAGCATTTGTGAACTTGGATTATGTCTCAGAGAGTGAAAAACTTGATTTTCTTCTTTTGTTACATATCTTCTAATTCCACCCCTGTGATTGAATATCCTCGTACTACCTTATGTTCAACCTGCTTTAACGATAAATTTTAATATAAAAACCCAAACAACCAGAGTGGAATCTTATTGCCGTGCCCGATTTCAATATCATCTGCAACAACAAAGCTGTCTGGTATATCTTTTATTTGTTTAAAAGTTTTATTTTTACTGCCTACTTCTACCAAATATTTATTGTTTATTAAAAAATCACCTTTTGCAGGTACACTTAGAACATCATCGTCAAACATACTCATAAAAAAAACTTCTCTAATCGTACCTATCTCAATATTTTGGCAATACGCATAATGAAGATTCGTATTTCCCAAATAAAGTTTATCCGGCTTAGTGAAAATATTATCGCCTTTAGTTTTCGCTCTTAAAAGGTTAAGAATTTTTCCTCTTTTTAAATACTCCATATATTTATAGAGTGTATGGTAATCACTTGTACCTATTTTTACAGAGAGTTCTTTAATATTGATTTTAAATGGTTTAGATTCACATACAAATTTTATAAGCTTTTTAAGCTTAATAATTTTATCATACTCTATCGGAAAAATAGAGGGTATATCTACTTCAATAACCGTATT